>JAGCFF010000191.1 GCA_017650285.1 Bacteroidales bacterium | reverse complement strand
GGTGTGGCTGGAACACCTCCTTTTTGGAGTTTGATTCCGTTCTGCTTTCACGCAGCTCTGTCTTCCATTTATCATATAGGCCGAAGAAAGTCATTTCTTCGGCCTTTTTTTGTATATTGCAGTTTGATTCCGTCCGTTCCTGACCGCCGATGTGGAAATACATCCGTAAATATCTGCCCTTCGCCATAGCAGCAATTCTGTTTATGGCAATGGAAGTCTACGTGGACCTTATCCAGCCCCAGCTGATGCGGTCTATCGTGGATGACGGCGTGCTGGGCGTCAATGCCGGCGGAACAGGCGACCTTCAGATCATACTTAGCAACGGCATCAAGATGATACTGTTCGTCCTGCTGGGCTGTGTGTGCGGTTCTATGAACGCCGTCTGCGTAAACCTCACCACCCAGAATATGGGCAACCTTATGCGCAAAGACCTCTTCTCGCGCATAATGTCTTTCTCGTCCCTCCAGACCGACAAATTCTCTACAGGCTCGCTGATAACCCGCGTGACAAACGACGTGACCCAGACCGAAGGGATGGTCGCCCAGGTCATCCGTGGCCTTGTCAGGATGGGACTCACGATTGTCGGCAGCCTCATATTCCTTCTTCAGATCAACCGCAGCTATTCCCTGATGGTGCTGGCTGTCCTGCCGTTTATGATCCTGTTCACCGTTTTGGTGCTGCGCAAGGTGACTCCCAAGTTCCTCAAGGTCCAGCAGCAGCTCGACAACCTGAACAACATAATGCAGGAAGACATCACCGGTTTCCGCCTCATCAAGGCCTGCGTGAAAGAGACCTATGAGAAGCTTCGTTTCGGAAAGGCGTCGAAGGAGATGATCGGCACCCAGCTGAGTGTGCTGATACTTTTGGCGTGGATGAGTCCGGTGATGTCGATCCTTATGAATACGACAGTGGCCGGAATCCTTTATCTCGGCAACATCGAGGTGCACGCCGGCGCGTCTTCGCCAGGAGGAGTGATGGCTGCCATAACCTATACGACCCAGTTGCTGTCAGGAGTGCTTATGCTCCTTATGCTGTTCCAGATGATTGCCCGTGGTATGACGTCGTGGCGCCGTGTCAAGGAAGTCCTGAGCACGGAGCCGGCGATGCCTGACGGAAATGGAGTAGGCGAAGCGCCCGTTCCCGGCGAGGTGGAATTCCGCGATGTGTCATATGCTTTCAGCATTTTCGGAAAGCCCGTGCTCAGGGACATCAGCCTCAAGATAGAGAAGGGACAGACCCTCGCCATAATGGGTATGACCGGCTGCGGCAAGTCCACGCTTGTCAACCTGCTCATCCGCTTCTATGAAGCAAGTGCAGGAGAAGTGCTTGTTGGCGGCCGCAACGTCAAGGACTATACCTTCCAGGAACTCCGCGACAGAGTGTCGTTCGTGCTGCAGAAGAGCGAACTGTTCGGCAAGTCGGTGGCAGACAATATCCGGATGGACTGTGACTGGGCTACCGAAGAAGACATAGCGAAGGCAGCCAGGATAGCCCAGGCCGATTCCTTCATAGAGGAGCTTCCGGAGAAGTACGATACCGTGCTTGCACAGCGGGGAATGAGCCTCAGCGGCGGTCAGAAGCAGAGGCTTGCGATTGCCCGTGCCGTCCTCAAGAAGTCCGACGTGCTGGTGTTCGACGATGCCACCAGCGCCCTTGACCTCAAGACCGAGGCAGACCTTTTCGAGGCTCTGAACCGGGAGCGTCCGGATATGACCAAGGTGATCGTCGCGCAGCGCATAGCCACGGTAAAGAGGGCCGACCGCATAGTCGTGCTCTCGGACGGCAAGATTTCAGGCATAGGGAAGCACGAAGAACTGCTTGCCACCAATGCAATATATAAGGATATTTATGAATCCCAGATGGGGAAGGAGAAAGACAGCTGATGCCTCCTGGAAGACCACATAACAATTTCAACTACGAGAAACCGGCTGACATAGGCCGTACGTTCCTCCGTATGAAAGACTATTTCCGCGGGGAGATAGGCCTGCTCATCGGCATGGCCGTAATGGTCGTGCTGTCCAGCGTGTTCTCCCTCATCAGCCCCAAGCTCCAGAGCAATGCCATCGACATCATAGCCGGGGCAAGTCAGGGCAACCTGATGAATGTGCTCTACTGCCTGGCGGCAGTCTTCCTTGCCAGCGCCGCGACGGGTTTCTTCCAGGCGAGGATGAGCGCCTTCCTCAGCCAGAACATTGTCGGCAAGATGCGTGACGAACTGTTCGACCATATCATCGACCTTCCTGTCGGATATGTCGACAACCATTCCCACGGCGATATCATCAGCCGTATGACCAACGACATCGACAATGTGTCAAACACCATTTCCTCGTCTCTGTCGTCACTCTTCTCGAGTGTGATAATGATAGTCGGCACAATGGCTGTGATGCTGGTGTTCTGCTGGCAGCTGGCGCTGCTCAGTTTCATCACGGTCATCTTCACCATTGTCGTTACCAAGGTGATGGCTGGCAAGATCCGCAAGTATTCGCGACTGAAACAGGAAGGTCTGGGCGCACTCAACGGAGTGGTGGAAGAGACGGTGACAGGCTACCACACGGTGATGGCCTACAACTATCAGGACGATGTGATAGCTGAGTTCAACAAGAAGTCCGACGCTTTGAGGACTGCAGGAATCAAGGCCAACGTGCTGAGCGGCATAATGGGCCCCATAATGAACACCATCGGCAATATTGGCTTCGTCATCATTGCCTTCTTCGGCGGCCTGTTCGCTATCAAGGGCATCATATCCGTCGGTATGATATCAGCGTTCATAGTCTATGCAAAGCAGTTCAGCCGTCCCATCCACGGCCTTGCCAATATCTATGGAAACCTGCAGGGAGCCCTGGCCAGCGCTGAACGCGTCTTCGGCATCCTCGACGAACCCAAGGAAGACAAGAGCGGCGAACGCGACACCGACGGTATGTCAGGACACGTCTCTTTCAAGCACGTCAATTTCTCATACGTTCCGGGCAAGCAGGTTCTATACGATTTCAACCTTGAGATCGAACCGTGCAAGAAGATAGCCCTCGTAGGAGCTACGGGATGCGGCAAGACCACGGTGGTCAACCTGCTACTGCGCTTCTACCGTCCGGACAGCGGCAGCATCGAGATAGACGGCGTGGATATCAGTGATATCGATGCCAATGACCTTCGCAACAATATGTCCATAGTGCTTCAGGATACAGTCCTGTTCGCGGATACCGTGCGCCACAACATAAAGTATGCTTCCGACACCGTCACCGACGAGCAGATGTACAAGGCTATCGAGATCAGCCACTGCGACCGTATGATCGAAACCCTGCCGGAAGGAATCGACACCAGGCTGAGCCTGTCTTCGTCCAATATCAGCCAGGGACAGATGCAGTTGCTTGCCATCGCCCGTGCCTTCGCTTCCGATCCGAGCATACTCATCCTCGACGAAGCCACGTCGAATGTCGATACCCGCACTGAAAAGCAGATCCAGGATGCTATGGCTAAGGCTATGGCCGAGCGAACTAGCATCGTCATCGCCCACAGACTGTCCACGATCCAGGATGCCGACCAGATAATCGTGATGGACAAGGGACATATCGTGGAGACCGGAACGCACGAAGAGTTGCTCGCGGCCAAAGGTAAATACAGCGAACTTTATATGCGGCAGTTTGCCGGCTTCAATACGTAGAAATAGATTGAAATGACAAAAGAAACGACAACCAAGGCAAAGATGGTGACCAGGGACTATCTGCTGTCATTCATCCTTGTCACATTGCTCTTCCCTCTGTGGGGCTTTGCAAACGACATTACCAATCCTATGGTGAGGGCCTTCTCGAAGGTTCTGCTGATGAGCAACTTCCAGGGGTCGCTGGTGCAGTTCGCCTTCTATGGCGGCTATTTCGCCATGGCCTTCGTCGCCGCATATTTCATCAAGAAGCATTCCTACAAGAACGGCATCGTGCTCGGCCTGGCCCTCTATGCCACCGGCGCGTTCCTTTTCTTCCCCGCCAGCCTCGGCCACGCGTTCTGGCCGTTCCTGGTGTCGTATTTCATCCTGACCTGCGGCCTGTCGTTCCTCGAGACCAGTGCAAATCCCTACATCCTGTCGATGGGTGATCCTACGACAGCCACCCGCCGTCTGAATTTCGCACAGTCGTTCAACCCTATGGGATCCCTGCTCGGAATGTTCACTGCGCAGCAGCTGATCCTGAGCCGCCTCAACACCACGGACAATCTGGCTCTCACCAAACTCGAGGCTCTCGATCCCGCCAAATATGCGGCACTGACTTCCAACCCCGAAAAGATAGATTTCAAGGCCGTGCGTGAGGCTGTCAATGCCATCGACCCGGCCTCCTTCGAGGCTATGCGTGCCACCGACCTTGTGACCATCCGCAATCCCTACCTTGTGCTTGGTGCGGTCGTGCTGCTGGTGATGGTCATCTTTCTGCTTGCCAGGATGCCGAAGAAGCAGAGCGGAGGAGAGTTCAGCCTCAAGGCTACGCTCGGCCGTCTGCTGCGCAACAAGCGTTATTACGAAGGCGTCATCGCACAGTTCTTCTATGTCGGCGTCCAGATTATGTGCTGGACCTTCATCATCCACTACGCCGAGATGGAACTGGGCATCGACAATGCCACCGCACAGAAATACAACATAGTGGCGATGCTGATATTCCTGCTGAGCCGCTTCATATGCACATTCCTGCTCAAGTATGTCCGTCCCGGACAGCTGCTGAAATTCCTGGCATTCGGAGGTATGGCCCTGGTGCTGGGTGTGATTTTCATCAAAGGAATGACCGGTCTATATTGCCTTGTCGGCGTATCGGCCTGCATGTCGCTTATGTTCCCGACCATATACGGAATTGCCCTCGAAGGCATCGGAGAGGATGCTGAATTCGGTGCGGCAGGCCTTATTATGGCTATCCTCGGAGGCTCCGTGATGCCTCCGCTCCAGGCTCTGATGATCGACCAGCCGACCATCTTCGGTATGTCAGGCTGCCGCTTCTCGTTCATCCTGCCATTCATATGTTTCGTGGTGATCGCCATCTACGGCCACCGCAACCGCCAACTTGCACATTAATTATAATATGGATAAAGAGTTAGACTTCATCAACCCGGAGCTCGTCCCCAAGGTGACGCTTTCATCCGGTGACACGATTCCCGCAGTGGGACTCGGCACATTCGGCTCGGACAATTATACCCCAGACGTAATAGCAGAGGCTGTATACAAGGCTGTCAAATGCGGCTACCGCCACATCGACTGCGCGGCGGTATACGGCAACGAAAAGGAAATAGGCCAGACGTTGAAAAGACTCTTCGACGAAGGTGTAGTAAAGCGTGAGGAACTCTGGATCACATCCAAGGTCTGGAACGACCGTCACGACGATGTGATTGGTGCCTGCAAGGACTCGCTGGCCGACCTGGGCCTGGACTATCTGGACCTCTATCTGGTGCACTGGCCGTTCCCCAACTATCACGCTCCCGGAGTGAGCGTGGACTCCCGCGACCCGAATGCAAGACCCTATATCCACGAGGACTATATGAAGACCTGGCGGGCTATGGAAAGCTTGAAGGATGCCGGTCTGGTGAGGAACATCGGCACCTCCAATATGACGCGGCCCAAGATGGAGCTGCTTCTGCGCGACTGCCGCATCCGTCCCGTCTGCAACGAGATGGAGCTGCATCCTCACTTCCAGCAGCCGAAGCTTAAGAAGTATCTGGAAGAAAACGGCATCAAAGCCATCGGCTTCTGCCCGATAGGCTCGCCCAACCGCCCCGAGAGGGACAAGACTCCCGAGGATACAGTGCCCATCGAAGATCCCGTTATCGTGGAGATCGCCCGCAGGCACGGTGTCCATCCCGCAGTCATCTGCATCAAGTGGGCCGTGCAGAACGGTCAGATTCCCATCCCGTTCTCCGTGAAGCCTGCCAAGTTCACGAGCAATCTCAGAGCCGCTGTGGAGGACCCGCTGACTGCTGAAGAGATGAAGGCTATCCGTGCAGTCGACAAGAACTGCCGTTTCATCAAAGGACAGGTATTTATGTGGAAGACCGCCCGTTCCTGGAGAGACCTGTGGGATGAGGACGGAACAATAAGACAATAAGCAATAATATCATACTATGGCTAAGACAATGAAAGCAGCATACCTGCCGGGCAACAGCACGGTAGTGCTCAAAGAAGTTGAAATCCCTGAACCCGGTCACGGAGAGGTGCTCATCAAGATGAAGTCGTCTACCATCTGCGGCAGCGACATCCGCGCCATCTACCGTGAACATACGGGCAAGGGTCCTGAAGGATACCAGAACAAGATCTGCGGTCACGAACCCAGCGGACAGATAGTCAAATGCGGCCCCGGCCTGCGCCGTTTCAAGGAAGGCGACCGCGTGGTGGTCTATCATATCTCCGGCTGCGGAGTCTGCAACGACTGCCGTCGCGGATATATGATCAGCTGCACCAGCCCTTACCGCAGGGCCTATGGATGGCAGCGTGACGGAGGTATGGCGGAATACCTGCTGGCGGAGGAGAAGGACCTCGTAGCCCTGCCGGATTCCCTGACCTATACCGACGGCGCCCAGATCGCCTGCGGATTCGGTACCGTGTATGAGGGCCTCGAAAAGATCGGTGTCTGCGGCAACGACGCAGTGCTGGTCGTAGGACTCGGCCCTGTGGGGCTTGCCTCGCTGATGCTGGCCCGTGCCATGGGCGCTACCAAACTCATCGGTGTGGATACCGTCCAGGAACGTCTCGACATAGCCAAGTCCAAGGGTCTGGCCGACGAAGTCTTCCTCTCTGACGCCACCACCCTCGACAAGGTGCTCGCCCTGACCGACGGCAACGGAGTGGAAAAGGCAGTGGACTGCTCTGGCAATACCTACGGACGCCAGCTTGCCATCCGCGCAACGCGCAAATGGGGAAGGGTGGTCTTCATAGGTGAAGGCGGTACCGTGGAGTTCAATCCGAGCCCCGACATCATCCATTACCAGAAGACCATCTTCGGTTCTTGGGTGACCACTATCTGGCGAATGGAAGAACTCGTGGAACGCATCGCCCGCTGGGGAATTCACCCGGAAGACCTGGTGACAAACCGCTTCACTTTGGACCATGCCTCTGAGGCTTACGAACTTATGAATGGCGGAAAGTGCGGAAAGGTGGCCATTGTTTTCGACGAGGAAATCAAGTAGTTCAGAATTGTTAACAACTTTTTTCGCAATTTGTAGCAATAAAATTTGCTAGGACGAAAAAGGTTTATATCTTTGCGGTCCCTTACGGAAGCAGTGGATGCTATGGTAAGGACAAAGTTCATTGACTTATTGAGAGAGATAACGAGGTAAAGAAAATTTACTGTAGAAGAAATAGATAGTCTGTAATTCTAAGGAAAAGGATTAGGGACTGCAATTTCAAAGAGAACGCATGGAAGATGAAAGTCTGAAATGGTTCACGAAAGCGTTACAGCAAAGAGCTAGAACAGTTAAAGTAAGCAAAGGTATAGCGAAGCGAAGAAGAGCGGATGGAGGATGCCTAGGCTTTTGGAGGCGAGGAAGGACGTGGAAAGCTGCGAAAAGCCCCGGGGAACCGCAAACAGGTATTGATCCGGGGATGTCCGAATGGGGAAACCCAGCAACTTGAAGAGTTGCTACCTAAGTGGAGTCAACGCAGGGAACTGAAACATCTTAGTACCTGCAGGAAAAGAAAGAAACGATCGATTTCCCGAGTAGTGGCGAGCGAAACGGAAAGAGCCCAAACCGTGGTTGTTACGGCAACGGCGGGGTTGTAGGACTGCGAGAAGCGAACATCAGCGAACCGGAACGATCTGGAAAGTTCGTCCGAAGAGGGTGACAGGCCCGTACGGGTAAGTGCGATG
>JAGCFF010000190.1 GCA_017650285.1 Bacteroidales bacterium | reverse complement strand
CTCGAATATGTCCGCTCTATCGGAGTGACAGCCGTCTGGATGAACCCCATCTTCGTGTCCGGCTGGACTGACGGCGGATACGACGTGATCGACTTCTACAAGGTCGATCCCCGTTTCGGAACCAATTCCGACCTCGTGGCGCTGGTGGAAAAGGCCCACACCCTCGGAATGAAGGTCATCCTCGACCTGGTGGCAGGACACTCGTCCGACCAGTGCGAGTGGTTCAAAGAGGCTGCAGAAGGCCCTTATCTGCACTACAGCGACTACTACATCTGGCCCACATTCAAGCCTGAGGTGACAGGGAATGCCTTCAATTCCATTGTGAGCAAGTTCGTGGCTACGGACGCTCCGAGGGCTCCTTTCTTCATCAAGAACTTCTTCGACACCCAGCCCGCCCTCAATTTCGGTTTTGCCAATCCGGACCCGTCACATCCCTGGGAGCAGGCCGTAGACGATCCGGGCCCGATGGCGATGCGCCGCGAGCTCAAGAACATAATGGCCTTCTGGATGGACAAGGGAGTCGACGGCTTCCGTGTGGATATGGCCGCCAGCCTTGTGAAGGAAGATCCCGACAAGTCGGCCACGATCCGTCTGTGGCAGGAAGACCTGGGCGCCTGGTTCAAGGAGAATTATCCCGAGAACGTCATGATCGCCGAATGGTTCAACCCCAAGCAGGCCATCGAGGCCGGATTCAACATCGACTTCTTCTGCCACGATGGAAAATACAACTACTCGACCCTCTTCTTCAATACCAGAAGGATGGGCGGAGGTGCTCAGACCTGCTATTTCGACCTGGCAGGTGAAGGTGAGCTGAAGACCTGGTACGACCTCTACACCGAGCAGTATGACGCAGTGAAGGGCAGGGGCTATGTCAGCATGCCTTCCGGCAACCACGATTTTACCCGCCTCTGTGCCGGTGCCCGCACTTCCACCGAGCAACTGAAGGTGGCAATGACCTTCTTCCTGACTATGCCGGGAGTGCCCTTCCTCTTCTATGGCGACGAAATAGGCCTGAAGAACCTTGACGGCCTCCAGTCTGTGGAAGGAGCCGGATTCCGCACGGGAACCCGCATCCCTATGCTCTGGGACGCCACTGCCAATGCCGGTTTCTCAACCGCCGAAGCTTCGCGTCTCTACATTCCCCAGGATCCCGATCCAGCCCGCAGGACCGTCGCTTCAGAGGAGGCAGACGGCTCGTCCCTTCTCAATTTCGTGCGAACTATGCTCCGTCTCAGGAGCTCCAGCAAGGCCCTCGGCAACGACGGTGACTGGCGTCTGGTAAGCAGTTTGGACCAGCCTTATCCTATGGTCTATGAACGCAGGTACGGTTCGGAGCTGTGTCTGGTAGTGCTCAATCCTTCCGGAAAGAAGGTGTCGGTGGCTATCCCGACCTACGGAGTGGCCAAGCCTGAAATCATCGGCGGCAGTCCGGTCAAACCTGCCTACAAGGCAGGAAAAGAGCAGGACCGCATCACTGTCGGGCCCTGCTCGTCAGTTATCTACAGAATCCGCTGACCACCCGAAATCAGAGATTGAATGCATTGATGGATGCGAGAGCGTGGCGGTAGTCCCTCTCAGCCTCCAGGGTGGCGGACAGGGCATCGTAATAAAGGTCGATCTCCACGAGATAGTCGATCATCGATATTTCTCCTTTTGAGAGGGCGGACAGCAGGAATTCCCTGTTGTCCGTCTCGTTAAGGGAACGTCGCATCATCTCCGAATTCTCCTTCATCGAACGGGCTCTGTCATACTGGTTCCGGATATCGTAATAAAATTCCTGCTCGGCGGCGTTGCGCCTCTCTTCAGCGGCAGCGACCTTAGCTCGGGACTGCCGTATTTTGTTGCCGGCGCTCCACAGAGGGATGTTCACACCCAACGTCACGCCCCGGAACTTTTCGGCAGTGCGTATTTCGCTCATGTAGCCGACCGCCAGTTCAGGCAACGCCGATGCCTTGTCAATCCTGACCTGTCTTTCCTCAAGCTCGACCTGTTTGCGGACGTTACCGAGCATCGGGTTCCTTTCCGACACATCCGAGAGCCAGGTCTCAAAATCGTCCGGCAAAGAGTCATCGAGATCATAGTTTAGCGCCCGGAAGTCTATTTCCTTCCCTCCGTTCATTGCGCAAAGGCTTGCCAGCAGAGCCTGCCGCTCCGCTTCTGCCTTGTTGATCTGTCCCTGGATGGCTGTCTGGTGTATCTTGGCCTTGTTCAGGTCAAGGATAGTCGCCTTCCCGGCGGCAAGTCTCTTCTCGTAGGAATCCGCAAGCGCTGCGGACTGGGAGAGGTGGCTCCTCAGTTCGTCCAGCACTGAATTGATGTAAACCAGGTCGATGCAGGCTTGTTTGGCTTTGAGAAGGACGGCCTGGCGCTCAATCTGGTACTTGAGTGCAGCCACTTCTCCGACGTCCCTGGCCATTCCGGCTTTCAGCCCCATGATAGTGGACATATCGAAGGACTGGCTTACCCTCAGGTCGTGGCGTCCGCCGATGTCTTCAGCCCCCCAGAGGTAGTTGAATTCGACTTCAGGATTTGCGAGACGGCTTTCCGCCTTGCCGGCCAGCTGCTCCGCATCCATTTCGGCGGCTGCTGCTTTCAGCGAAGGGCTGTTCCTCTCGATTTCCCACAAGACGCTTCCTATGGAACCCTGACCGTAACTGCAGACAGCAACGGACAGGAATATGATTATTGACGATATGCTTTTCATTTGTTTCTGTTGTTAGTGATCAGGTACATTACAGGGATGACGAAGCCGTTGAGCAGAGTGGATGATACCAGGCCTCCGAGGATGACCTTTGCCATCGGCGACTGTATTTCGTTACCCGGCAAGTCGCCACCGAGCGCAAGCGGGAGAAGGGCAAGGGCGGAGGTGACAGCAGTCATCATGATGGGAGTCAACCTGTCGAGAGATCCGGCGACCACGGTCTCGACAGGAGAAAAACCGCGGGCTGCCAGGGTATTGTATCTGTCGATGAGAAGCATACCGTTCCTCGTCGCTATTCCGAAGAGGGAAATGAAGCCAATGATGGCGGGAATGCTCAGTATGCCGCCTGCGAAATAAATGGTAATCACACCTCCGATAAGTGCGAGCGGAAGGTTGAGAAGCACTATAAGGCTCTGCCCTGCATTCTTGAACGATCCATAAAGAAGCATGAAGATTATGAAAACGCTCAGGATGCCTACCAGGGCGATGGTCTTCGAAGCTCTTTCCGCACTCTCGAACTGCCCGCCGTACTCGATCCTGTATCCTTCAGGGATGGTGACGCTGTTGGCGATTCTTTCTTTTATCGAAGATACGGCCTTGGTGAGTTCCCCTCCGGTTGCATTGCAGGAAACAACCAGTTTCCGGCTGAGATTCTCCCTGTTGATGGTGTTAGGGCCGGCGGAGGAGACTACGTCGGCAACATAGCTGAGCGGCACTTTCTTTCCGTCCTGAGTGTCAAGTGTCAAATCCTCGATCCTTTCTATTGAAGATCTGGAATCATCCTTTACTTTCAGGGTCAGGTCGAAAGAGCGGCTGCCCTCCTGTACTGTCGAGACTGTTTCACCTTCGAGGGCCACCCTTATGAAGTCGGAGAAAGCTGGCAAGGGTATTCCATAGCGCACAAGCATCTCCCTTCTGGGAACGATGTTTAGTTCCGGCCTTTCCACCTGCTGCTCGACATTGATGTCTGCAATCCCTTCGACATCGGAAATAGCCGCCTTGATCTCCTGACCGATCGCGTACATCTTGTTAAGGTCGGTCCCGAACACCTTGATTGCAATGTTTGACTGGGTTCCTGAGAGCATAGCATCGATCCGATGCGAAATCGGGCCTCCTATTTCCAGGTTCACACCGGGCAGCACAGAGAGTTTTTCCCTGATTTCAACGGCGAGCTGCCTGCGGCTTTTTCCTTTGAGCACGAACGGACATTCGAACTCCGAGCAGTTGACACCGAATGAATGTTCGTCGAGTTCGGCCCTGCCGGTCTTGCGGCCTACAGTGACGATCTCGGGGATGCTCATGAGGATTGTTTCTGCCTGACGTCCGAGCCTGTCCGACTCTTCGAGTGAGATGCCGGGGACAGAACTCATGGATATTGTGAACGAGCCCTCGTTGAAGGCCGGAAGGAAACTGCGGCCCAGAGAGAAGAACATCACTACCGCCACTGCCAGCAGGCAGGCGAAGGAGCCGATTATGGTTTTTCTGTGTCTCAAAGCCCATTTCAATGCCTTGCCGTACCATTTCTTGAGCCATGCTGTCACCGGTGAGTCGTGGCTTTCCGCCGGGCGCTGTCCTGCATCAGGTGACATTTCACGGGCAAGGAGGCAGGAGCTCAGGACCGGTGTTACAGTCAGGGCTACGAGTGTGGATGTGAGGAGGGAAACTATGAAGGCAAGTCCGAGAGGTTTGAGCATACGGCCTTCCATGCCTGAAAGGAAGAACAGCGGGAGAAAGCTGGCAATGATAATCAGGGTCGAATTGAGCATCGGCATCCTGACTTCCTTGGACGCTTCATAAACTACCTGCAGCACGCTCTTTCCGCCACCGGACGTCCGGGCTTCCCTGAGCCGCTTGAAAACATTCTCCACGTCGACTATCGAATCGTCGACAAGGGTGCCGATGGCGATGGCTATACCGCCGAGGCTCATGGTGTTTATGGTCATTCCCAGCAGCCTGCTCACAAGGAGTGTGAAGAGGATAGACAGCGGAATGGAGGCGAGAGATATGAGGGTCGTCCTCCAGTTAAGGAGGAATATGAACAGGATTACGACGACGAACAGACCTCCCTCGAGGAGGGATTTCTTTACGTTGCCTATGGATCCTTCGATGAATTCAGACTGTCGGAAAATACCTGAGTTGATTTTTACGTCAGCAGGCAACTCGGCAGCAATGTCTTCCAGGGCTTCTTCGAGTTGGGCGGTGAGGGCGAGGCTGCTGGTGGCCGGCTGCTTTGTGACGGTCAGTATAACTGCCGGCCTGCCGTCGTTGGAGGCCACGCCGAGGACCGGGGTCCTGGCGCCTGTCCTTATGTCGGCCACTGCTTCCAGAGTGACCGGCGTTCCGGAAGGGGAGGTCTTCACCACCGCTTTCTTAAGCATCCCTATGTCATCTGTGGAAAGGATTCCTCTGACTATATATTCGTTTCCGTACTCGTAGAGAGTGCCGCCGGCTGCGTTCTGGTTCATTCCCTTCACAGCATAGATAATCTCGTCGAGCGAAACTCCGTAGTGTCTCATTCGGCCGGGGTCCATCAGGATCTGATATTCCTTGATGTCTCCCCCTAGGACACTCACCTGGGCTACGCCGCCGGTAGACAGGAGCCTCGGCCTGACAGACCAGTCGGCGAGCGTCCTGAGTTCCTGCATCGAGGTGGTCTCAGCAGTGAGTCCGATGATCATCAGTTCTCCGAGAATAGACGCCTGGGGACCGAGGGTGGGACGGCCTGCGTTCGTCGGGAGTTCATCTCCGACCATCGCTATCTTTTCACTTACTATCTGGCGCGCCCTGTAGATATCCGTGCCCCAGTCGAACTCGACATTGACTATCGAAAAACCAGCACTGGAAGATGAGCGGACGCGGCGGACATTTGTAGCTCCGTTGATTGCGCTCTCAATCGGAAAGGTGACCAGTCTCTCGACCTCTTCGGGGGCCATTCCGGCTGCCTCCGTCATAACCACCACCGTCGGGGCATTGAGGTCCGGAAACACGTCGACTTCGGTATGGGCGGCCGAGTATATTCCAGCGACTATGCAGACTAGCGCGATCACGAGGACTGCCATCCTGTTGTTGAGTGAGAAGCGAATGATCCCGTTGAGGAGACCATTCTCGTGCCTTATCGTTTCCATAGGCCTAATGGTTATGGGTATGTCCGGCAGGCACTGAAACAGCTCCAGCGAGTTTTACGTAGACGGCCCCTTCAACAACTATGTCTTCACCTTCCTTAAGGCCGCTTCTGACAGGGATCCGCTCCCCGTCGGACTCGCCGAGAGTGACTTCGCGTCTGATGAAGTCGCCGTCGTCGCTGCGTACGAAGACGTAATGGACTCCCTGGTCTTCAACAACGGCTCCGACTGGGACTGAGATGCAGGTTTCAGAGCCGGATGCAATCAGGAAAACATCAACGTAGGAACCAGGAACGAATTCGCCCTTGTTGTCGAACTCGAAGGTAACGGGGATGAAGAACTCGCCGCCGGAAGATCTTCCATAGCTTGCGAGCCTGCCTCCGAGATCCTTTAGCCTGAATACCTTGTCGCTGTATGACGTGACGAAGTTGGCATCCCTTATCTGCCCGAGTTTTCCGAAATACTTCTCCGACAGCTCCGCGCGAAGCCTGAGCCGGCGGTTCTGGCTTACCGTAGCAATCGGGGCTCCGGTCTCTACATAGTCTCCGCTTGTTACATTGAGAGCTTTGATATAGCCCTGTAAGGGAGAAGTGACAACTATATCGCCGGAAGAGCCTGCACCTGACGAAAGGGCTTCATATTCGGCCTTCGCAAATTCATATTCGAGACGGCTCTGGTCCAGATGCGTCTCACTGACGATGTTATCCTTGCTGAGTTGTAGGTCACGCTCGTATTCTCTCTTTGTCGTTTCGTATGCTACTCTGGCCTTCGCAAGCCGGTCACCGCTGCCGATCTCACTGGATGAGATGATTGCAATACGTGCGCCTTTGCCGACAGAAGAGCCTTCGCTCAGGCCGCTCAGCCTTACAATACCATCACTCTTCGCGACCACAGTCATCTCGTCGCCTGACGATGGAACGATCTGCCCGCTGGTCCTGATGACTTCGCTGAACGTTCCGAGAACTACAGTGTCCGTCCTGATGCCCAGGGCAGCCTGCCGTTCCTCACTTATGACTATTTCCCCGTCATGACTGTGCTGCTCTTCACTATGCTCCGGATCCTGACCGGAGCTTTGACGGCAGCATCCGATGAGAATCGAGCACAATGCCGTCAGTAACAATATGTGTTTTTTCATTTTGATTCAATTGTTCGTTATAGATATAATGCACTCAAGCCACCTGCATCATTGCAGGCGGCGCAACAGACACGTTACGAACAATCAACAGTTTATCCGCCAGGATAGAAGGGGGAAGGGGGAGAAGGATTTCACTCCCAGGCAGGGAGTGTTGACGGCCCTGGCAAGGATGTCCATGGGCCGGAGGATAACGGCAACCGGCTCGGAGATTGCGCCGACGCTGTCCAGACGGAGATCATCGGCCTGGAAGTATTCTTCGTGGGCTACGCAGTGCGACTCATTCTCTTCCGGATCGGCGTCTGAATGAGCAGTATGCCTGTCGTTGCAGCATCCGTCCTCGACGCAGACCTCCTTGACGAAGCATGCTATGGTCTGGTGGTGATGATGGGGCACGACCGAAGTGATCATGACCATCAGTATCGCCATCAGGACGGGAATCGTTGCAATCCTTCTAAACATAGTCCCAAAGTTACAAACAAATTTGTAACTTAGTAAATTGCTAAAAGCAGAATCTTACTATGAGAAGTATCAGACTGATGCAGGCTTTTGTCGTACTGACTGCTCTCTGCGTTGCCTGCGTCGACAAGACTGCCGGCACGGTGGGAGACGGCAACCCGGACAAGCCCAAGGTGTCTGTGGGCAAGCTTGATTTCTACCCGGCCTTCGAGTCGAAGTCCGGACTGGTGACTCCGAGAAACGTTTATGTCTGGCTCCCGGAAAACTATTCCAAGAGCAAGAAATACGCTGTCGTCTATATGAGCGACGGCCAGAATCTTTTCGATCCCGAGAAGATGTTCAACCATCAGGAATGGCGGGTCGACGAAGTGTTCGGAGGCCTTCTGCAAGAGGGGAGGATACGGAACTGCATAGTCGTCGGAGTGGCCAATTCGTTCCGCTCCAGAAGCCAGGAATACTTTCCTGAGGATGTGTTCGCCCTCTATTCTCCCGAGTTGAAGGAATACTCGCGGAGCAAGCGGCTTGGCGAGGCCGACCTGCTTGGCAACGACTACCTGAGATTCCTCGTCGAAGAGCTGAAGCCCTTCATCGACGAAACCTATTCGACCCGAAGGGATCGTAACAATACTTTCCATATGGGATCGAGTATGGGAGGCCTGATCTCTTCCTATGCTGTGACAAAGTACCCCGAAGTGTTCGGCGGCGCCGGCTGCCTCTCAACCCACTCCGTCCTCTACATCACCAACTACGATGCCGAGCAGGACTTCATCGATGCGGCCAACCAGTGTTATGTCGACTACCTCAGGGAGAACCTCAAGCCCAACGGCTGCAAGATATATATGGACCGCGGCGACCAGACCCTGGACGCCCAGTACCCCAGATATCAGGACCGTCTGGACAGGATGTTCAGGGATGCCGGCTGGGATGAAGCACATTACGTCAGCAAGGTTTTTCCGGGCCTCGCCCACGTGGAAGACTCCTGGGCTTCGCGGCTCGATGTCCCTGTCCTCTTCCTTCTTGGCAAATAAAAACTAATGAGAAATGATACTGAAGAACAATTGGCACAGGATACTGCTTCTTACCGCTTTTTCGCTGATGTCCGCCGGTGCTTTCGCCCAGGCGGAAAAGATCCGTCTCTATGAAGGGAAGGCTCCCGGCAGCGAGAAATGGACGCAGCAGGAATATCTCTTCGAATATACTACGGCGATGAACCCCGGTGAGGTGGGTGAGTGCATCCTCAATGTGGTGGATCCCGAACTGTGGGTCTATCTGCCCGCCAAGGGCACCGAGACCGGAGCTGCAGTAGTAGTCTGCCCCGGCGGCGGCTTCACTGCGCTGTCCTGGCATCAGGAAGGCCCCAATGTGGCCAGGTGGATGGCTGCTCACGGCATCGCCGCCTTCGTCCTGAAATACCGTACGGCTTTTTCCGGCGGAGACTATGAGGAAGCGAAATATGTAGCCGACCATTCCTATGGCAACCAGGGGCGTGATGCCCGTATGCGGGAACTCACCGAGAAGCACGCAAAGATAGCCGAAGAGCAGGGCTATGACCGAAAGATGGCCTGGGATGACGCCAGGGTTGCCATCACCTATATACGCAGGAATGCTGACAAATACGGCGTCAATCCCAAGGCAATCGGCATCATCGGCTTTTCGGCCGGCGGCAACATAGTCTACAATGTGGCTTTGGATCACGACGAGATGAGCCGTCCGGACTTCCTCGGAATGATATATCCGGCCTGGTTCGAAGACAAGGTGCCTGCCGACCCGATGCCGCTCTTCATTGCCGCAAGCACAAGCGAGGCATCTTCGTCCAACGGTTTCGGCGACACTCCGGCCCTCTACAATGCCTGGAACAGGACCCGCCAGCCCCTGGAGGTGCACTCCTTCACCCGCGGCTTCCACGGTTTCGGATACCGCGACAACGGCCAGGCGGTGTACATCTGGACGACGCTGTTCTACAACTTCCTCGACAATTGCAATATGTTGAACAAAAAATAAACAATCTGATGAAAAAGTTTTTATCGCTTACTCTTGCCGCTGCGCTTGTGCTGGTATGCTCGATGCAGCCTGCCCTTGCTCAGAACCACGCCCGCGGCCAGCTTAAGGCCGGAGCCGCCAAGGTGGACGTCACTCCTGCAGAGAACCAGCTGGGACGTAATTCCTACGGCATCCTTGACCGTACCCATTTCCGTGTCGTCCTCTTCACTAACGGCACCAACATCGCCGGCTTCGCCAATGTCGACGGAAATACCAACCAGCGCTGCGTAGATGCAGTGAACGAGCGTATCGAGAAGGAGTTCGGCATTCCTCAGGGCAACATCATCTACAATGGCACTCACTGCCACTCGACCGGCACTGTCCCGGCCGACGAGCTGACCGAGCGTATGTACCAGGCCATCAAGCAGGCCTACCAGAACATGGTTCCGGCAAAGGTCGGTGTGGGCAACGGAGTCAGCTACCTCAATGTCAAGAGGGACCTCTTCGACCCCGAGCGCGGCACCTGGTGGGAAGGTCCCGACTATGACGGCAAGTCCGACAAGACCGTGGGTGTGATATACTTCGAGAGTCTCGACGGCAAGCCCATCGCCACTTACTACAACTACGCCATGCACGCCGTCATCACCGGCCAGCTGGATATGATAACCGGCGACTTCCCGGGCAAGTCCGAAGAGTATATCGAGAGCAAATACGGCCCCGACTTCGTGGCAATCTTCTCTTCAGGAGCGGCAGGCGACCAGAATCCCCTGTATTTCCAGCAGACCTTCGACCTGCGCGACATCCGCATCGCCGATTATGCCAAGCGCGGTGAGGACATCTCCAACCGTATGCCTCCCGGAGGAGTCGGCCTGGACCGCAACGATCCCGAGACCCACCGTCTGATGGAAGAGCAGAAGAAGATGGCCGAGAGCTACGGCCAGCTGCTGGGCGAGGAAGTGAAGTATGTGATAATGATGATGCGCCGCTTCGAGACCAACGTCACCCTTGAAGCCGCCCGTACTCACGTCACCTGTCCCGGACGCCGCCAGACCAATGGAGGAGGCCGTGCAGGCTATGCAGGCGAGTATGAGGACGCCGATCCCATCACCCTCGAGCTCGGCCTCGTGATGCTCGACGACATTCCCGTATGCGCCGTGTCAGGAGAGGTGTACAACCCGATCGCAGTGGAGCTGAAGAGCAAGTCTCCGTACTCCTTCACAATGATGACCACCGTGACTGACGGTCACAACCAGGGCAGGGGAGGTTACATTCCTGACGACGAGTCCTACGGCGCCCAGGTGTTCGAGGTGCTGGGTTCCGGCTACAAGCAGGGCTATGCCCAGAAAGCCATCGTCGACGGCCTTCTGGACCTGATCCACGACGCAACCCACTGATGACTGGGCTCAGACTATCGTCACTTTGTGCGCGTTGGTCAATGAGTTGATTCCTTAAGGCCGGTTTTCTCCAGTATCCTGTCGATCCAGCGTACCAATGCGGCCTGGGCCTTCTTCAGCGGTATGTCAAGCAGTTTGTCGATGACGAGCGAGATGACGAAAACTGCAACGGTCAGCAGCAGCAGAATTCCGATTTCGGGCAGGATGCCGGCGGTTTCGCTCACATCTGTGTTAGTGACCACAGGCCTGAGCACTCTCTCGAGCACCACTGGATTTCGGTGTATGAGATACATCGAGAAGGTAGATGCTGCCACCCAGTTGACTGCCTTGCTCTGTATCTTTATCTTGCCGAAAAGCATAAAAGCCAGCACTGACACGACCATAAGGATGGGAGAATTATAAGGGTAGGCCATCTGCCATAGGTTGGTGCTGTACCAGCTCCCATCGAAGCGCAGGTGGGTATAGACAAGCGCAATGCACAGACCGAGAAAGGCTGTCAGCAGTATCCAGGTTTTCCATTTGCTCCATTTGTCATAAGTGTCGTGCAGGATGCTGCCGAGGGCATAGAGGAAGAAGAAGTTTATGATGTTCTTGCCGTCGGTGATGGAACCGTCAACACCATTGTAACCTGCATAGAGCGAAATGGCTCCGCAGATGAGCAGCAGCGCCAGCTTGTTGCGCCTGGGGTTGGCTTCGAAGAATTTGTTGGCAAGCGGTGCGAGAAGGTAAAGCCACATATAAGTCCGAAGGAACCAGTAGGGGCTCTTGGTGACTGCCTGGAAACTGGGAAGGACGAGCTGCCATTTTTCTGCTGCCGTCAGGCCTTCTTTGAGGATCAGGTTGTCGACGAGCACTATGGGAACATAATACACCATACTGAGGAGCAGCAGGCGCACGAATCCTTTGGTGGAGGTTTTTATCCCGAAGTATCCGCTGATGAGCACGAAGAGGATTACGCCGGTGTGGATTGCCAGCTGGAACGAGTGCCAGAAGGGGATGTCGCGATGGTTGCGGGCGACAATGAAGAAAATGAGGTGGTAGAAAATGATCATGAACATACTGAAGATTCGCAGCAGTTCATAGTTGCTTTGTCGGACTTGGGTCTGTTGCATTATGGAAATGGAACCTGGATTTATGGCTCTTCTTCTTGCAAAATTAGTCGTTTCAGGGAGATAAGCAATTATCTCGGATTGCAGAGACTAAGATTTAGACGGAGCATACCGATACATTTGGTATGATGGTCCGTATCAATGATATGAAAGACAGGTTGAAGCGAAACGTGCCCGCTGAGATCGAAGTTGCAGGTAACCTCTGTCGCCCATTCATCGATGCCGACTATACGGGTATAGTCTGAAAATACTCCGATTCGCGCAGTGCCTATGTCATATCTTCCTCCGATGCCGGCAAAATTGCGGCAGGGGCTGTCAGCCGCGAAGGAGTGAGAGTAAGCCGCAATAAGAGTAAAGTCCTCAAATAGCTTCTGTTCGGCATATGCCCATAGAGTGGGGCGCAGCTTCCTGCCATCAGTGTCGTAGAGTTCGCCGTAATGCAGGCTGGCACCCAGGAAATAGTGGCTGTCTTGGAGATGGTATTCGGCCTGGGCTATGCCGAATACCCCGTCACTCTTTTTCAAAAGCATAGTGGACTCCTGCACTTGCCGTAGGATATGCGGCTATATCAAAGTTTGCCGTAACGGTAGGGAAGCCTCCGCACGAACTGTTTGTAAACAGAGCCAGGGCATCGCTGCAGAAATAGTCCTCGTCGATGCGGCGGATACCTGCGAAAAGGCTATGCTCTTCATTGATATTCCATTCTATTCCGGCGACAGCAAAAGCCAGTGCGATGTTGTTGTAGGCTTCTATATTCGAATAAACTTGCAGATCCTCCGCAAAAGGAGTACTGTCTGTAGCGGCAAAACTTATGGTCGAGAATATGAAAGAAAAATGCCTTGAAATCGGAATGTCTGCATTCAGCTGGAGCATATTGTTCATCCTGAAATGCTGGAAGTCCGTCTGCTGCTCTACGATATAATCCAGCCCGAAAGCAGGGCGTAGCGCTATGCTGTCGGCTTTCTGTGCAAAGACTGTAATGGTCCATAAAAGTGCGACTATAGATGCCAGTACTGCTGTTGATGATTTGGCCATATGCGATTGATATTATTGATTAAATTTGTTTTGATTTAGTCGAAATTCAGTTAATACAATGGAAAAGCACATTTCACGGGAAGCGGCTCTGGAGCTGCTGAAGAAATACAACAAGGATCCGTTCCACCTTCATCACGCCTTGACTGTAGAAGCAGTGATGCGCTGGTATGCGAAGCAGTTGGGCTTTGCTGACGAGGAGGACTTCTGGGGAATCGTGGGACTGCTCCACGATATCGACTTCGAGATGTACCCTGAACAGCACTGCATCAAGGCTCCGGAACTGCTTCGAGAAGGGGGTGTGGGAGAAGAAATGATCCACGCCATCTGCAGCCACGCCTATGGGATACACGTGGATGTGAAGCCTGAACACATGATGGAGAAAGTGCTCTATGCCGTCGACGAACTGACCGGGCTGATAGGGGCTGCCGCTCTGATGCGGCCTTCCAAAAGCGTTCAGGATATGGAACTTAAATCCCTCAAGAAGAAATATAAATCCAAGGGATTTGCTGCCGGCTGCTCCCGAGAGGTGATCGAGCGGGGTGCCGAGATGCTTGGCTGGCCCCTGGATGAGGTACTTCAAAAGACCCTCGATGCGATGAGGGATTGCGAAGCGAAGATAGCTTAAGGATGAAAATAATTATATTTGCGGAAAGTATGTAGCGATCGATGCTGAGAGTTCTGACGCTTTTCCTTGCACTGTTTCTGACTTGGCTGCCGGAGAGCGCACATTTTGTTCCCTGCGCGCAGGGACAGGAAATCTGCCTGGAAGAAGTGGAAGTGGACGATGTGGAGGAAGAAGCTGTGATCAGGACAGAACGGCGCGCTCAAGAACAAGTTCAGACATCTTCGCTCCCGGTGCTCGTAGATTCATCCAGCAGGCTCCGATTCATACTTGAATCCCCTGTTCCATATTTCTGTTTTGAAAGGCAGTGGCTACGCTGCTGCAGGCTGCGGCTTTAGGCAAGGTCTTCCATCGCGAAAACCTATTGTCTATCTTCAAAACACTATTAATGGATATAACAGCAATCATTACATCTTTGCTGACACTTCTTGCGGGAATCGGAGTATTCCTGATCGCGTGTCAGATGATGAGCTCCAATCTGGAAGCCGCGAGCTCTGAAAAACTCAAACAACTCTTTTCAAAGGCTTCCGACAACAAACTTCTTGGTGTAGGAATCGGCGCCCTGGGAACGGCAGCCATTCAGAGTTCCGGCGCTACCACCGTGATGACCATCGGCTTTGTCAATGCCGGAATCATATCCCTCGCACAGGCGGCGACCATCATATACGGCGCCAATATAGGAACCACGGTTACGGCCCAAATTGTGGCCTTGGGTATGTTCGGGGGCAATTCCGTGTCCACCAGCGTCATTTTCTCCGCATTTGCAGGGCTTGGAGCATTCCTGGGCATCTTCGCCAAGCGGAGCAGCTACAAGGTCGTCGGCGGTAT
>JAGCFF010000189.1 GCA_017650285.1 Bacteroidales bacterium | reverse complement strand
TTGCGTATCTCCACAATCTTCTCTTCCACTTCCGCGGCACTGATCAGCACCCGACCGGAATCTTTCTTCACAATATCTCCCATAACAATGAACATTACACTCCCAAATTACAGATATTTCGGCGAATTGTCTAAGAAAACGTAACTTTTTTTTAACTTAGAGTGCCCAAGAATTGAAACATCACCACCTATGAAAAAATTCCCCTTCCTGACACTTCTGGCCGGCCTGATGATCATCGCCTGCAAACCCAGCGTTCCGCAGGACAGACTGATGGCCAACGAAGCCAAGATCAACCAGATCATCGCGCAGATGACGCTCGATGAGAAAGTCAATATGCTCCACAGCAAGACGAACATGTCGTCGGCTGGCGTCGAGCGCCTCGGCATTGCTGACATGCACTATGCTGACGGCCCGTTCGGCATCCGTGAAGAAGGTGTTCCCAATGGCTTCCAGTCAGCAGGCTGGACCGTAGACTCCGCAACATATTTCCCCACCGGCAGCGCACTCGCAGCCACCTGGAGCGAAGACCTGGCCTACAAGTACGGCACAGGAATGGGCAAGGAAGCCCGCCTGCGCGGCAAGGACATCATCCTCGGCCCGGCAATCAACATCCAGCGCCTGCCTGTAGGCGGCCGCAGCTACGAATATCTCAGCGAGGACCCCATCCTCTCTGCAGCCCTCTCGCTCTTCTACACCAAGGGCGTCCAGGACCAGGGAACGGCAGTCTGCATCAAGCACTTCGCCCTCAACAACCAGGAGACCAACCGCGGAAGCGTCAATGTGGTGGTCGATGAGCGCACTATGCGCGAGATCTACCTCAAGCCTTTCGAGCGTGCTGTGGTAGAAGGCGGCGCAATGAGCGTGATGCCGGCCTACAACAGGGTCAACGGCGACTACTGCTCAGAGAACGAACACCTGCTCAACGAGATCCTCCGTGGAGACTGGGGATTCAAGGGAATGACAATATCAGACTGGGGCGGCACCCACAGCACTATGGGCGCTATGCTCCACGGCCTCAACGTGCAGATGACCGGCTCAAGCTACCTCGGCCCGGCCGTCATCGACTCCATCAACACCGGAGCGCTGACCGAAGCCCAGGTCGACGAGAAGGTACGCCAGATCCTCCGCGTCCGTTTCGCCATCGATCCCGTTCCTGACGATGTAGCCAACCAGGCCATCACCTCACAGCCTGAGAGCCAGAGAATCGCCCGCGAAGTGGCTGAGAAATCTATCGTCCTGCTGAAGAACAACGGCGTGCTGCCCATCAAGTCGGGCGTGAAGAAGATAGCTGTCATCGGCCAGAACGCCGTGCTGAAGACCCAGAGCGGCGGTGTCGGTGCAGGTGTGAAGGCACTCTACGAAATCACTCCCCTGCAGGGCATCCAGACCCGTGCAGCCAAGAACAATATCGAAGTGGCCTACGCTCCCGGCTACAAAAACTTCCCGGGACGCCGCTTCGGACCCGCTTCGGCTGAGCCCAACCCTCTGGTGGCGACAGCCATCGATGAGCCCGCAGATCCCGCCCTTATGGCAGAAGCCGTTGAGCTGGCAAAGAACTCCGACATCGTGATCTTCTTCGCCGGCACCAACAAGAGCATCGAGACCGAGGGTTCGGACCGCGCCAACATCAAACTCCCCTGCGGCCAGGAAGAACTGGTACAGGCCCTCTGCGCAGCCAATCCCAATCTGGCGACCGTCATCATCTCCGGCGGCCCGACCGACCTTCAGGTGCTCGAGCCTGCCTCACCGGCTATCGTACAGGGCTGGTGGAACGGTATGGAGGGCGGCACCGCGCTGGCTGAAGTCCTCTTCGGCGACATCGCTCCTTCAGGCAAGCTGCCTTTCACCTTCCCGATGAAGCTCGAGGATTCTCCTGCATATGCAATGGGCAACTTCCCGAACGATACCAAGGAAATGGACCTCTTCACCGCAATGTACAGGCCTGATATGACTCCTGCCGAGCGCCAGGCACTGAACGCCAAGAGGCCCATCCCCCAGAGCCCCTACACAGAGCGCTTCTATGTGGGCTACCGCTGGTTCGACACCAAGAACGTGAAGCCGATGTACGCATTCGGCCACGGCCTTTCATATGTCACTTTCGGTTACGACGACCTCAAGGCCAAGTCTTCTTCGAAGAAAGTCACTGCCACCTTCACCCTCACCAACAACGGCGATATGGCAGCCGACGAAGTGGTTCAGCTCTATGTGAAACGCATCGGTTCTAAAGTCGAGTGGCCCGAGAAGGAACTCAAGGCCTTCAGCCGCGTGAGCCTCAAGCCCGGAGAGAGCCGCACCGTCACCCTCGAAATCCCGATGAGCGACCTGCGCTACTGGGACGAAGCGTCCAACGGCTGGGCTCTGGAGCACGGCAAGCTGCAGCTTCTGCTCGGCTCTGCTTCTGACGACATCCGCCAGACCGCCGAGGTAAGCATCTAGAAACATTTGTAAACATTTATAAACGATGAAACGTCTATTCTTCACCATACTGATGCTGACGGCCTGCCTGAGCGCAGCTGCACAGCAGGCTCTCGGCCCGGGTTCCGGCATCGTATCGCCTGAGATCAACCCCGACCACAGCGTCACCTTCCGTCTGCGTGCCCCCAAGGCCGTAAAGGTTCAGGTGCGCGGCGATTTCGCTGCCCGTCCCTGCGATATGACAGAAGGTGAGGGCGGTGTATGGACCTACACCACCGAACCGCTCGAGGGCGAGCTCTATTCCTACAACTTCGTGGTCGACGGCCAGCGTATGCTCGACCCTTCCAATGTCTACATGAACCGCGATGTGGCCACCTGGACCAACATCTTCACCCTCAGCGCCAAGGAAGGCGACAAGGGCTGGTACTACGAGGTTCACGACGTTCCCCACGGCACCGTGTCGCACGTATGGTACGACAGCCCCACCCTCAAGATGAAACGCCGTCTGACGGTCTATACCCCGGCCGGCTACGAGGACAGCCCCAAGACAAAATATCCCGTGCTCTACCTCCTCCACGGCTCAGGCGGTGATGAGGATGCCTGGAGCGACCTGGGCCGCACGGCGCAGATCCTGGACAACCTCATCGCAGAGGGCAAGGCAAAGCCGATGATCGTGGTTATGCCCAACGGCGTATACTTCAACCAGGCGGCGCCCGGAGCAGCCATCAATATGTTCCAGCCGACTATGACCAACAGCCGCAGCCAGTCTACCATCGAGATCGAGAACAGCTTCCCCGATGTGATGAACTTCGTGGAGAAGCACTACCAGGTGGCCAAGGGCGCTGCCAACACCGCAGTGGCCGGCCTGTCGATGGGCGGACGCCAGTCTGCGATGCTTTCCCTCCACTATCCCAAGTCTTTCGGATATGTAGGAATGTTCTCGGGAACAGCTACCGTCGAAGATAACGAAGCCGCTCTGGCAGCCCTTTTCGCAGCGAAACCCAAACTCTTCTGGGTAGGCGTGGGCAAGGACGACACCAGCATCCGCGCCACATCCCTCAAACTCAAGGAGTACTGCGACGAGCACGGCTATCCTATGACTTATTATGAAAGCGACGGCGCGCACATCTGGCGCAACTGGCGCGTATATCTTACTGTATTCGCACAGAAACTTTTCAAATAATATTTCCAACCCCAAAACCAATGAAAAAGTTAATATCACTTCTGGCCATCTGCCTGCTGGCAGCTGCCACAACCCTTCAGGCACAGGAACTCGCCAACTTCGGCAGGGGTCCTGCAGTAGTTTCACCCGACATCCAGGGCGACAGCGTAACCTTCAACCTCAAGGCTGACTATGCTACTATCGTTAAATTCAGCGGCTCTTGGCTGACAGGCGGTCCCGTCGATATGGTTCGCGGTGCCAACAACGTCTGGTCAATCAAGCTTCCCTGCCCGCGTCCTGAGATCCACACCTACAACTTCATCGTGGACGGCGTAGCTGTCAACGACCCTCAGAACATCCTGGTGCAGCGCGACGGAACCCGCTACCTGAATATGCTCATCGTTCCCGGCGAGCGCAGTGAGAACTACTATTCAGCCAACCAGCGCGGTACTGTAAGCCATCCCTGGTACGACAGCAAGATCCTCGGCAGCAACCGCCGTCTGACTGTCTACACTCCTTACGGCTACGAGGCCAACCCCAAGAAGAAATATCCGGTGCTCTATCTGCTCCACGGTGCAGGTGGTGACGAAGAGGCCTGGACAAGCATGGGCCGCACCGCTGAAATCCTTGACAACCTCATCGAGAAAGGTCTTGCAGAGCCTATGATCGTAGTTATGCCCAACGGTAACCCCGGACAGCAGGCTGCTCAGACATTGGGACTGCCCGAGAAGCAGATTGACCGCAGGGATCCCAATATGGCTGATGCGTATGTAAAGAGCCTGTGTACAGAGATCGTACCGTTCATCGAAAAGAATTTCCGTGT
>JAGCFF010000034.1 GCA_017650285.1 Bacteroidales bacterium | reverse complement strand
TTCAAATGATTTAAAGCCGGGCGGCGGGAACTCCTTCGAAAGTGATCTTCACCGGTAGAATCTTCCCGTCCTTGTCGAAGTACAGTCTTTCAATGCACGTCACCCTGTCGTTGCCGTCCGTGGCACCGAGAGGGTGGCGGTGGTATATGATGTAGTACTCGTCCTTGCCGCGGCCCTTTATGACGGAGTGGTGCCCTGCGCCGGTAGCGACTTCAGGGTCGGACTCGAGTATGGTGCCGATGCGCTCGAAGGGGCCAAAAGGGTTGTCGGACATTGCGTAGGCTACGTGGTAGTCGGGGCCGGTCCAGCCTCCCTCGCTCCACATAAAGTAGTATGTGTTTCCCCGCTTGAGCATAAAGGGGCCTTCTACATATCCCTTCGGGGTGATTTCCTTGTAGGTTTCGCCGTCATCGAAGGGCACGATGCTCGTCAGGTCGTTTCCGAGGCGTACCATATTGCAATGGCGCCAGCCGCCGTAGTACATATAATACGTCCCGTCATCGTCTTTGAATACGAACTGGTCGATGGGCTGGGCTCCGTTGATGACCTCGTCGATAAGGGGGTGCCCAAGGGCGTCCCTGAACGGGCCGGCGGGGTTGTCGGCGGTTGCGACTCCGATGCCGCCTTCGCCTTTTTCGTGCATGTCATTCGCCCCGAAATAGAGGTAATAAGTGCCGTCTCTTTCTATGACTGACGGAGCCCAAAGGGCCCTGCGCAGCCAGGAGATGTTTTCTTTGGATATGACTTTCTCGTGTCTGGTCCAGTTGACAAGGTCTTTGGATGAGAATGCGTCCATGAACAGCTGTTCGTCGTAGGGTTGCGACCAGGTGGGGTAGATCCAGCATTCATTTCCGAAGACTATTCCTTCGGGGTCGGCGTACCAGCCTTCGAACAGGGGGTTCCCGCTCATCTCTGCGGGTTTCCTGGTGCAGGCGCAGACCATCAGTGCCAGCAAGACTATCGTGACAATTCGTTTCATATTGCTAAGATAGCAAGAATTCAGAATCTGCATCTGCCGTCTGACGCTACGCGAAGTTATCCGAACATTCACAGCGCAAAAGAACCTCTTTCATAAAAGCCGCTAGCGATCCTCGTCGTGCGCTGCAACGCCAAATCTCCTCACACCGCAACCCAATGTGCCCCACGATGCCCGCAGCGCCATCTCGCCAGGACTGCGAATTTCGGTTTGTGCCACCCTTGCACAGACTTGTTTTGCGGCGACCTCCGTTGTACATTACTGGGGCGCTGCCCCAAACCCCGCTGCCTGCCGGCAGCTGCCCCAACGGGGGCTTCGGGGTCGCTCGGCCAAGCCACGCTCCCTTCAAAGCAAAAAGGCAGTCACTTGGACTGCCTTTTTCCTTTGAGCGGAAAACGAGACTCGAACTCGCGACCCCGACCTTGGCAAGGTCGTGCTCTACCAACTGAGCTATTTCCGCGTTAACCCGAATGGGAAGGCAAAGATATGGATATTTTTGATATGTGCAAACAAAAAAGATGATATTTTTGCATAACCAAAGTGATAATCCTGCAATGAAACGATTCGTTTCCGTTCTGTTTTTCATATCCGCAATAACTTGCCTTACAGCAAACGCACAACTATACTATTCGGCCGGCAGCGACCCCTTCACCAAGTGGAAAAGCATCCGTACCGAGCATTATGACATCATATATCCCTACGGGGTGGATTCCCTCGCGAGGGTCTACGCGGCAAATATGGAGGCCGTCCGCAAAGACGCTATCGTCCTGCCGCAGAAGGTCGATCCCGCCCGTGCGAGAGTGATACTTCATCCCTTCTCTCTTGCCGGCAACGACAGCAAGCGCAGCAACGCTCCCCTGAGGCTGGACATCTATACTTCGCCCGATATGTCCGACTATATGTCGGAGCCGTGGGAATATACCACAGCCATTGCCAAGAGCCGCCATCTGGGTCACGAAACCCTCCTGGACCGCGGCTTCTTCCACGGTGCCCACTATGTGTTAGGCGACAACGTCCGCGTGCTCGGCTCCACCTTCTTCAACAATTTCTACTGGATGGGCGATGAAAATGTAGCCGTGACCGACCTGTCCCACGCAGGCGCCGGTCGCAACGCCGAATTCCTCAAGGTCTACCGCACCGCTTTCGTGGAGAAGGACCTGCGCAACTATGACAGGTGGAAACTCGGTTCCTACAGATATATGACTCCGGGCCCTGATGGCCTGGGATATATCCTGGAGGCCAACTTCAGATACCAGAACGACGATTTCCTCTTCAGCCGCGAATGGGCCGACAATGTCATAGCCACACCCCTGAAGTCCCTGTTCAACGGACGCAATCCCGGTCCTTCCGGAACATTTATGGCTCCGTATTTCAACACTTACAGGAATTCTCTGGCCGACATTTTCCAGAAAGATTACGACTCCCGCCGTCCTTTCACCGCCGCCACCTCCGTATGGCAGGCAAAGAACTACAGCGAGTATTCCAATTTCGTCTACATAGAGTCGCAGGATGCCATCTTCGCAGTGAAGAAGAGTTTCCAGGAAGCCGACCAGCTGGTGAAGATCAACCCTCGCAGCGGCACCGAGAAGTTCGTGATGTATTTCAATCCCGACGCTTCTCCGCTCGATGAGCACAACGGCATACTGTACTGGAGCGAAATCGTCCACAAGGGCCCCTGGGAGCTGGAGGATTTTTCTGAGATATTCTCCTTCGACACCCGCAAGGGAACTCTCAAGAGGATTACGAAGGACACCCGCTATTTCAATCCTGCCCTGAACGACGACTGCACGGTAATCGCCGTCAGCGAGAATACGATCCTGGGAGATTCCTATCTGACCATCCTGTCGCCGGACGGCGAGAAGGAGCTCAGCATCAAGGCTCCCGACAACGGTTCGATCAAGAAGATGGCCTGGATCGGCGATGTTCTGTACTGCCTGATCGTCACCAAGGACGGTCTCGGCATCTACAGTATGGGAGACGAGGGCTGGAAGACCCGCCTCGCCCCGCAGTGGCAGAACATCTACGACCTGTCTGCTGCAACTCTGCGTATCGACGGCCGTCTGGCGAACGTCCTCACTTTCGCGAGTGACGTGGACGGTGTGCTGAACATCTATGCTTTCGAGCCGGCAACCCGTGCCGTCCACAGGCTTATAAACTCTCCCTACGGTGCCGTAGAACCGACCGAATACAAGGATGGAGGCCTTATCTTCAGCCGCTATGGCAGGACAGGATACTCGCTTGCCAAAACTGATGCGGCTGATTTCGCGATGACGCCTGTGGATATGTCCAAGCCTTACAGTTTCCCCCTTGCCGACAAGGGCACCGAACTGGCCGGCAACGCCTATCCCAAGCCTGACGAAGAGTTTCTGGCAAACTACCTCGACGAGAAGCAATATCCCTCAAGCGACTACAGCAAACCTGCCAACTGGTTCAACATCCACAGCTGGGTGCCTGCCTATGTCAATGCTGGAATGGGCCGCAGCCATATGGCTCTCCCTGCCGCACCGGGAATAATGGCCTTTTCACAGAACTATCTGGGAACCGTGCAGGCAATGATGGGATATTCCTACGGAAAGAGTCCCTATTCTTCTGACTGGCTGCACGGAGGGCACTTCAGGATAGTCTTCAACGGCACCATCCCCAGGGTGGAACTGTCTGCCGAGATCAACACCACCGAGAAGGTGATCTATGCGCATCTTCCCGACGAATACGGCATGGCCTGGAACAGCATTGTCTTTGCTGACGACGGCAAGCCTTTCTACGAGATTTCCGCCCGCATTTTCCAGCCGCTGACCTACAGGATGCTGGGCCTGAATGCCAAGGTCGAACCCTATATCAGCTTCCATCACAACAATAACCGCGCGATCGACTACATCGGCGGGCGCAGCGGCTCTGCTGACTATATGATGGTCGGAATCGGCGGCGAAATCCAGACTGACCTGGCCCATTCGGCAATCTACCCCCGCTGGGGCGTCGGGCTGTCCCTGGACCGCATATCTCCGTTTGCCTTTGGCAAGTCGGCCAGCACCTTCACCTCTCAGTTTTCTACGAAACTTTCTG
>JAGCFF010000188.1 GCA_017650285.1 Bacteroidales bacterium | reverse complement strand
GACAAGATTGCCATAGCCTCCGGTCTGCTTGGTAGTGCCCACATAGCGCACGATGCCGTCAAAAGCCGCGCGGACCGTATCACCCACGTTGAGAGGGATGTCGGTTCCCTGGTGGGAACTGCCGCGACGCACCTTGTAGCCGCTGAACACCTTTCCCTGGATAGGAGGGCAGTAATTGTTGAGGGAATCCGCCAGGAGGAGATCGAACTCTTCAGGAATCAGGCTGGCAGGGTACGAACTGTATGCGTGCATCTCGGTGTTCGTCCAGTACTGGTCGAAGAGGCTTGCCGTGTCGATCTTCGGATGTCCCAGGTCGAAATATGCCCAGGTATTGTCGTCGAAGAGAATCACGCGGGTATATTTGTCCTGAGTATCAAGAGTATCTAGCGGAAGCCTGATGCGGGCCGCACTGTCGATGACAGGAATATTCTGCGCCATACAGGAGAGGCCGGCCAGGAGGGTGAACAGAGCTATATATATCTTTTTCATAGAATTTCTAAAATCAGGTGGCTAATTTAGGCATAAAAAATGATGAATTTCTTACTTTTACACGATTGAATTGTTTTTATGCGAAAAATCCTCCTTTCCCTGCTGTTCTTCGCCCAGGCTCTGCTTGTGTCGGGGCAGACGACAATCACCTACGAGGAGATGATCAACAAGGAGGAGCTCCACGAAACCCTTGAATACCTCGCCGACGATATGGCCGAAGGGAGGGCCACCGGCAGCAAGGGCAAGCACAGCGCGGAGCAGTTCATCCGCGAGCGCTTCAAGAAATACGGACTCAAGCCTTTCAACTGGAACTACACCCAGTCATTCAGGGTGAAGGACACCCTGGCAGTGAGAAACGTCGTCGGAGTCGTGCCTGCCAAGGGTATGAGCGACGAATACATCGTGATCGGAGCGCACTACGACCACCTCGGCGTACTGGGAGGCAACACCTACAACGGAGCCGACGACAACGCCTCGGGAGTGACTGCACTGCTCGACCTGGCACGGGTATTCTCCAAGATGCGGGCCGACGGTGCGGGCCCCAACCGCAACCTGGTCTTCGTAGCGTACGACGGCAAGGAGCTCGACCTGCTGGGCAGCGACTATTTCGTGAAGCATCTCCCCTTTCCCGCCGACAAGATAGTGTGCGCCATAAATATGGATATGCTGGGCACCACCCTCGTACCCATTCACCGCAACCGTCCCGACTACCTGATAGTCCTCGGAGAAGAGACTCTGCCCAGCCGGCTGCAGGGCATCATCCGCTACAGCAACTTCAGCGACCGTTTCGGCATGGATATTGACTACACGTTCTACGGCAGCAAAGCGTTCACTGACATGATATACCGCACGGGAGACCAGTATTCCTTCAGAAACAGAAGAATTCCCTCCCTGCTGTTCACCTCGGCCTTCCACGACCACACGTACAAGCCGACCGACACTTTGGACATAATCGATTTCGAGATGCTGCGCAAGCGCACTGCCCTGATTTTTGACGTGATTTACAAATACTCGACCCTGTAATGCTTTCGAGAAGACACATATTGCTCGCCCTGATCGGTATACTGTCCTGCCTCCAGGCCGGAGCGCAGTACAATCCCGACCATTTCTATATGCGCGGGCGGCGTGCCCTTGCCGACGGCAAATATGCCGACGCCATAGCGAGTTTCAATGTGCTCTCGAGGCTGGACACCACCGACTACGAAGCATTCTTCTTCCGCGGCATCGCCAAATATGACCTCGGCGACTTCACTGGCGCCGAGAAGGACTTCGACCTGACACTGCAGAAGAATCCAGTATACACCTTGGGCTATCACTACCGCGCCATCGCCCGCAGCCAGAGCGGCAAGTACGACGAAGCCCTCGAAGACCTGGCCACCGCGGTCAGCCTTCGTCCCGGCTACACCGGACTCTATTTCAGCCGCGGCGTGGTCTATTTCATGTCGCAGCAGTTCGAGAAGGCGGTGGAAGATTTCAACAGGTATATCCGCAACGAACCTGAAGACGGCGCCGCCTACATCAACAGGGGTGCAAGCCACCTCTTCCTCGGCGACACCACCAAGGCCCTCGAGGACTACAACCAGGCCATCAAGCTCAACCGTCACGACGCCGAGGCCTTTGTCCGCCGCGCCCGCATCTACGCGTTGAGGGAGCAGTACCAGGATGCCATCGACGACCTCGACACGGCCATCCAGCTGGACAGCACAAACACCCTGGCCTACTTCAACCGAGGCCTGATGAAATACGACAACAAGGACATCGGCGGAGCCCTCGAAGACCTGGGCAAAGTGCTGAGGGATGACCCCGGCAACGCCCTGACTCTGTACAACAGGGCCCTGATCTATTCCCAGATCGGCGACTACGAGAGGGCGCTGGACGACTACGACCGCGTCATCAACATAAACTCCGAGAACGTGCTGGCATATTTCAACCGCGCGGCAGTATTCCTCGAGATGCGCCGCTACGAAAATGCCATCGACGACTACAGCAAAGCCATCGAGCTCTATCCCGACTTTGCCAAAGCCTATATGAACCGTGCCTATGCCCGCAATATGCTCGGACAGTGGGCAGCCTCGCAGAGGGACTATGACATTGCCCGAGTGAAGATCCGCGAATACCAGCAGAACACATCCACCAAGGAAGGCTACGACGCATTCGCCGACACCACCCAGGGCTACAGCCACCTGATCGACTTCGACGCGGATTTCGCGAAGAAGAACTTCGACAACGAGCTGCTGCAGTACCGCGACGTCGACATCGGGCTCAAGCCGCTCTACAGGTTCGCAATCGCCGGCAAGACCGAGATCAGCGACCTGACCGCCCTTTCCCGCAGGCTGCAGTACGAAAAGCTTGACGAATTCTACAAGGAAGTGCCTCTCGGCATAGCCCTGACGACCGACAAGGACAATCTGGTCGAGAACACGGCCTCCCAGCTGGCTGCGGTGAACCGCGAGGTGCTGACCGACAAGACGGCAGGGAAACTCTTCGCAAAGGCCATACTGGAGAACAGCCAGAACCAGTTCAACACAGCGATGGCCTGCTACAACGAGGCCGGCATACTGGAGCCCGACAACGAGTTCGTCTACATCAACAGAGGTGTCCTGCAGGCAGATATGACCGACTTCATATCGTCTATGGACAACAATATCCGCGTGCTTTCGCTGGACAATTCAGCGAGCACGAGGGTGACCGTTTCCGACAACACCACCGTCCGCACCTACGACTATTCAGCTGCCATCAGCGACTTTATGAAAGCTGCCGAAGTGGCTCCGGACTTCCCCTACACCTACTACAACCTCGGCAACCTGTTCTGCCTGAGCGAGGATATGCTGACTGCCATAAGCCAGTACACCAAGGCCCTCGACCTCTACCCCTACCTGCCTGAGGCCTACTACAACCGCGGCCTGGTGCTGATCTTCCTCAAGGACAAGGAGAAGGGATGCCTGGATATGAGCAAGGCGGGTGAACTGGGCATCGCAGACGCCTACAGCGTCATCAAAAAATACTGCACGGAGCAGCAACAGTAAACTCCTGAGAGTTTTTTTATTAAATTTGTACGAAACAGAGCTATTATGTGGCAGCGGTTCCAGACTCTTTTGCTTCTTATCTGCGCCGGACTTCTCGTCTCGATGTTCAGCGCCGATATGTGCTATGTGATGGTGCCTGACGCAGGCGACACTACGGGCGAGCTGACCCGTTTCGCCATCAAGTTCGTCAACCGCTCCCACTTCATCATCTTCACCTTCGTGACGATGGCGCTCTGCATCATAGCGATATTCTACTACAAGGCCCGCCTGCTGCAGATACGCATATGCATCATCAACATCCTGCTCCTGCTGGCCTACCAGATATGGATACTGGTATATTTCTTCGAATTCAAGAAAATATACACCTTCACCGTTCCCTCCCTCTTCCCCTTCGCCTGCATAGTGCTTCTGCTGATTGCCATCAGATACATCTGGCGCGACGAATCGGAAGTGATCGCATACAACATCATACGCAAGAACAAGAAAAACGGCAAGATACCGCCCAAAGCATCGAAATGAAACGAATTGCTGAATCCGAACTGATCATCAACGGCGACGGCTCTGTATTCCATCTTCACATCCTGCCGAAAGACCTGGCACGCACCGTGATACTGGTGGGCGACCAGAACCGCGTCCCGGCCGTGGCTCAGTACTTTGACGCCGGAAGCATAGTCTGCGACAAAGCTTCGAGGGAGTTCCACACCATAACCGGCAAATATCACGGCAAGGACGTCACTGTGATGTCCACAGGCATCGGCACGGACAACATCGACATCGTGATGAACGAGCTGGATGCGCTGGTCAACATAGATTTCGCCACCAGGGAGCAGAAAGCGGAGCACACAGCCCTCGACATCCTGCGCATCGGCACCTGCGGCTGCGTACGCCCCGACATTCCTCTCGGAGGTTTCGTGCTATCGGAAGCAGGCATCGGCATCGACGGCCTCCTCAACTGGTATGAAGGCGGCACTGCCATCAGCGACAAAGGAATGGAGAAGGCGTTCATGAAGCATATGGGCTGGACGGACCGTCTCGCCAAGCCTTACTGCGTGTGGTCGAGCAAGGAAATCCTCGACAGGTTCCCCGGCTGCGCAAGAGGCATCACGATGTCAGCCCCCGGATTCTACGGTCCCCAGGGCCGCTCCATCCGTATGGGCCTGACCATCCCGGATTTCATTCCCAGGCTCGAGCAGTTCGAATACAAGGGCGCCAGGATGACCAACATCGAGATGGAGAACTCTGCCATTGTGGGCACCGCCACCCTTCTGGGGCATCACGCCGCCACCATCTGCTGCGCCATAGCCAACCGCTTCCGTCTCGAGAGCATTCCCGACTACAAGCCGTACATCGAGAAACTCATAGTTTACGCACTTGATTCCCTCACCGCATAATGACTGACCCCAAAGACCTCGAATACATAGTCGACCTGTTCGACGATCCCGACCTTCAGGTGGCCTCCGCACTGGACAAGAAGATCCGGCAGGGCGGTCCTGAACTGCTGGATGCGTTGCGCAATATGGCCATCGCTACCGAGGACGAGGCCCGCAGGGACATCATCAACCGCAAATACATCTACTACAGCGCGGCATCGGTACTGGACCAGCTCGAGCAGTATGCCGCCCTTGCGAAACGTGAGGAGGCGACCCTGCTGGAGGGAGCCTACCTGATAAGCGCGCTGCTCACTCCGGGCTACAAGAGAGCAGCTTTCTATGACGACCTGATTCCGCTCATAGGTGAGATTATGAGCGAGACTTCGGAAGACAAGACGGCCGTCGAGAATGCCCGCATCCTGAACCATATCTTCTACAACAGATACCGTTTCACCACTACCGATCCTTTCTCCTTCTCTGAAGACAATTCCCTGTTCGTAAACGTCATAGAGAACAG
>JAGCFF010000187.1 GCA_017650285.1 Bacteroidales bacterium | reverse complement strand
TGTGGCACGAGCGGGACATTTCCCACTCCTCCACCGAGCGCATCATCCTGCCGGACGCGACTGAACTTCTCGATTACATGCTGACCCGCTTCAAGGGGATCCTCGAGAACCTCACGGTGTATCCGGAAAACATGATCAAGAACATCTGGCGCACCAACGGCGTGATCTTCGCCCAGCGCGTGATGAACGCCCTGATCGGCAAGGGCCTCTCCCGCGAGGAAGCCTACGACACCGTCCAGCCCATAGCGATGAAGGCCTGGTCGGAGGGCCTGAACTATCAGGAACTGCTGCTCGCTGACGCCAAGGTCATGGGGCTTCTTGCAAAAGAAGAAGTCGAGGGATGCTTCACCCTCGACTACTACTTCAAGAACGTCGACTACATCTTCAAGCGCGTCGGCATTTTGTAGCTGCCTGCGTTATTATTCGGATTCGAAGATTCTCACGCTGACCTTGGCGTACAGTTCATCCTGCTGATCCTCTTTCAGATCGGCGAAGGGTTTCCCATACTGCCTCATCGCAAGGTCGTTGCGCACGGAGACGAACGCGTCGTGGAGTGACTGCACTGCGGCGGAATAGGCACCATAAGAAGCCCCGTTGTCGGATATGAAGAAAAACGAGATTCCGTTGTTTTTCTCGATGTCTTTCTTTGCCTGGGCAAACAGCTCTTCCTGGCGGATCACGTTGATGTCTTTCTGTCCGCCCGGCCCGACATACAACAACTTGTCAAGACTGTTGAGCCGAACCTGGACGTCGCCTTCTTTGGAATGATTTATAAACCCGGTAAGGCCTTCCCCGGGCTCGGTCGGGCTAAGTTTCCGCTGGACTTCCACGCTCGGTTTGCATTTATACTGAATCCGCAGTGATCCGACCTTCCGGAGTTCTTTTTTCACGTCCTGGATGACGCCCACTTTTACCTCCGGGCTGCCGACGATGTCCACATAGTTGAACTGCATTTCACGGTGTGCTTCGGTCACTTTCCGGCCGATCTCCCCGAAACTGACTCTCTCGCCGTTGACAAAAAAAGCGGGTTCTTTTCCCTCCTGCGTGACCTGAAGGATGATCGCCACGTGTTCGATGGAGTAAGTAGTTTGAGAATTATCACTAACTTTGTAGTCAGTGACGGCCTGTGCGTTGCAGACCAGGCCCGCTGCGATGAGCGGGATGACATAGAGGGCTCTCAGCCCCCGCCATTTCACACTTTTTTGTTTGGACATCATAGTAATTCGATTTTTAAGGATACTGTGATTAAAGCTGTTGGTGATAGAGTAGCCGCTCGCACTGACAGCTTTTCTTATGAGTGAGTATTGGTATTCCTTGATATCTGCGCCTTTGCGCAATACGGCGTCGTCCGCTTCGTACTCATATACCGCGCGCAGGTCATCCTTGAGCATGCGCATGACAGGGTTGAACCATTGGAGCGCAGACAGGATGTTAATAATCAGCAGTTCCCGCGCGTGCCCAAGGTCAATGTGCGCGCGCTCATGATTGACAATATGGTTGTTGCCGCAGTCCTGGCGCGAGAGGACGATCCACTTCATCCAGCTGAATGAGGCGAGGTCGCGGTCGATGACGACCAAGGTCGTGCCGTCTACCTGCGGATGTTTCTCGCCGGAACGGATGATGCGGGAGACCAGGATCATCTCGACGACCATTCTGATGAGACAGAATACGATGCCGGCGACGTACAAGAGCACCAGGGCAATGAGCCACCAGTTCCCTTGTGAGCCCGCGGCTGCCGGCATCTCCGCCGCGGCTCCTGTCGCTTCCTGCGTCAGTTCCGAGAGGCCCGGTAACAGTTCCGGCGTGGCGGCGCCGGCGGCCACCTCCACCGTCCGGTGGTAAGTAAGCACGCAGAACGGCAGGACAAAAGATACCAGTACGCTGCCGACAAGCACGATTCGGTTGAGCCGGTGGAGCGTCTCGCGGCTCAGCAGGACGCGGTAGCAGATGTAGAACACAGCCAGCAGCAACGCCACTTTGGCTTCGTATAAGATTAAACTCAACATGGCGATTATTGATTATTCTGCTCGATGAGTTCGATGATCTCTTTCAATTCGTTCAACCCCATCTTCTTGTCCTCGACAAAATGGAGGACAAGGCTGGAGTATGACTTGCCGTAGTATTTGTCCACGACATCGCCGATGGTAATGCCGTGGTAGTCGCGCTCGCTGATGGCAGCTTTATATAGAAAGGTGTTCGCGATCGGACGCCGCTGCAGGAAACCTTTCTCCTCGAGAATCCCGACCTGCTTGGATACGGTGGTATAGCCGGGTCTGGGCTCCGGGAACGAATCGACCAGTTCGCGGATGCATAGTTCTCCTTTCTGCCAGAAGAAGTTCATGATTTCTTCTTCTTTTGGCGTGAGTTTCTGTTTCATGATAGCGCAGATTCAATGTTCAACCGCAAATATAGAACTTTTTTTTCAAACTAAGATTTTTTTTCGTAGTTTTTATTACTAAAATTCTTTATTCTCCGATTTGTTTTCTAAGTCGTGGGATGCAACATGTTGATTTTCAGATCCGGCGAGCAAGAGTTATCCCCCGGCAGGCTTTTACCGAATGGTATGTTTTCAGCTTGCCGGGGGATAACTCTTGTCGACGGCTAACTACCGCAGGACGATCTCCTTGCGGTCGGGACCGACGGAGATGATCTTGACCGGGCAGCCGGTCTGCTCCTCGATGAAGGAGACATAGTCCTTGAGCTGCTGCGGGAAGTCCTCGTACTTGCGCACGCTGCAGATGTCGCAGTCCCAGCCCGGGAACTCCTTGTAGACCGGGGTGACTTCCTCTCCGCTCTCGAAGGGGAAATAATCCACCTGTTTGCCACCGATCTCGTAGGCGGTCGCGACCTTGATGGTCTTGAAGCAGTTGAGCACGTCGGCCTTCATCATGAT
>JAGCFF010000186.1 GCA_017650285.1 Bacteroidales bacterium | reverse complement strand
TCGAGAATCAAGTCGTTCTCATCCACGGTTGCGACGCCGGTCTTATGGAGCTTTTCCTCGGAAGGTTCGTAGTAACGCATAATGCAGGAAGTACCTTTCTCCTTGGCGTATTCAATGAATCGCACAAGGCTGAAATCCAGCACGTTGTCCCCTGCTATCACAAGTAAATCATCATCCAGCTTCAGGGTATCGATCGCGAACTGGATGTCGCGCACAGCGCCAAGGCGTGTTTCGTTGGTAGAGGTACCGTCGTCCAACACAGTGACAGATGCCCGATCAGGTCGGGCATGACGGTTTATGTCAGATCGGTCTTGACGACCTCCGTCATTCCCGGCATGACCGGGAATCTCATTTCGACGCGTCGCCCACTGCTCAAAGATCGGCGCAAACTTGTGATTGGAAATGACCACATACTCATCCACAACTCCGGCGGAGTCAATGTCATCAATCAGCCAATCCAAAATGGTCTTCTCCCCTACCTTTAAGAGGGGCTTCGGGAAATTCTCGGTGAGGGGATAGAGCCGGGTAGCGTAGCCAGCGGCAAGAATCAGGCATTTCATAGGCTCAGACCGTCAGCGCTTTCACAGATATAGACGCCATACTTGTCGGACAGGCGCGGGAAATCTTTCAGATAAGCCCGGGAAACCTCGTCCGCAATCCGATCAGCATACTCCGGATCGATGAGAGCCATACAGCAGCCCTTGAAGCCCGCACCGGAGAAACGGCCGCCGTAGATGCCTTCCGTCTGCCGCATGATCTCATATAGGCGGATCTGCTCCGGGGCGCCGGATTCCCAGTTGTGGATGCTGCTCCAGCCGGATTCAAAGGAGAGTCGGCCGTAGGTCTCAATGTCGCCCCGACGCCAGGCTTCTGCGCCTTTCTCCACGCGTTCGAACTCGGTATACCAATGCTCACAACGCTTGCGCCAAGGCTCCGGTAGACGGTCCTTGTAGGTATCATAAACCTCCCTTGGCACGTTTCTGGCCATCGCATCCTTGAACTTGCCGTATTCCATCCCAGCATAGGCCTGGAGGGCATAGACGCCGCTGCGGAGCTCATCCACACGCATGTTATACTTGGATCCAGCGAGGCTGTGCTCCAGCCCGGAGAAGAAGATGGCTATCTTGTACGGCTTCATGTCCGGATGCTCGGGAATCAGCTCATACTGACCGTCTTTCGTATCCAGATACAGCAGGTGATGCGCCTGGCTGAGCACTTCACAACTCTGGTCCAATTTACCCACAGACACGCCCACGTAGTTCAACTCGGCGTCATAGGCCAAGTCAATGAGTTCCTGAGCGCTCAGGCGGATGTCGTTCACCCGACAGAGCGCAGTCAAGAACGAAATAATCACGGCAGCGGAAGAAGAGAGTCCACCGATGGGCAAAGTCCCTTCGATGACACCGCAAATACCTACCTTCAACCGATGCTCACGCTCCAGCGAAAGCGTAGCTCCACGGAGGTAGTCAGCCCAATCCCCTTCCTTCCGGGGCGGGACATTCTCGATGTGCCACTGCGCCCGTTTGGGGAACTGGATGGAGGACATCTCCACCACGCCGTTCTGCTTGGCCGCATAGGCAATGTGGATGCCCTTGTCGATCGCAAGGCCGGTGATTTTCCCGAGGTTATGGTCGGAATGGGCCCCGATGGGGCAGATGCGGTACGGGCAGAAGGCGATGCCGTCGTAATCCCGTCCGTAGATTTCGTAAAAGCGGTCTTCGCAGCGCATGTTATTTCAAGGGATTAAGGTCACTCTTGTACCACTCGATGAACTTGCCGATGCCCTCGTGTAATCGTACAACGGGCTTGTAACCAATCTCTTCCTCGAGTTTCGTGGTATCCGCATTCGTCTGATAGACGTCGCCGGGCTGCATAGGTAAGAACTCCTTCTTCGCTTCTACACCGAGGGCTTGCTCGATTTCGGAAATGAAGTCCATGAGTTTCACTGGATTGGAGCAGCCGATGTTATAAACCCGGTACCGCAGGCCATTTGCATCCGGCTCCGGCAGATGGTCCAGGCAGCCAATGGTGCCGGCGACAATGTCATCAATGAAGGTAAAGTCGCGGATCATGTCGCCATGGTTGAACACCTTGATTGTCTCCCCCTTCGAAATGGCACTAGCGAACAGCATCGGCGCCATATCGGGACGTCCCCAGGGGCCGTACACTGTGAAGTACCGCAGACCCGTCATCGCTATGCCATACAGTTTACAATAGCTGTGGGCCATTAACTCATTAGACTTCTTTGTGGCGGCATACAAGGAGACTGGATTATCAACCTTATCGTCTTCACTATACGGCACCTTCGCATTCATGCCATAAACGCTGGAAGAGGACGCATAAACAAGATGCTTCACACCGAAGTTCCGACATGCCTCGAGGATGTTCAAGAACCCAACGAGATTGCTCTGCAGATAGGCATACGGATTGGTGATACTGTACCGCACGCCCGCCTGAGCCGCAAGGTTCACAACTTTGTCAAACTTCTCCTCAGCAAACAATTTATCGATCGCTTCCTTATCTGCGAGATCCATCTTCCGGACCTCCAGCCCGAAGGCCTTGCAGCGGCCTTCCTTCAGACGGACATCATAATAATCATTGAAATTGTCAATTCCAACGACCTCATCCCCACGCTCCTTGAGCGTATACATGAGTTTGGAAGCGATAAAACCGGCGGCTCCGGTAACAAGTACTTTCATAATCAGTCGTTTTGCCAGCCCACGAATACGGGCCGAGTTTGTGTTATCCGACGTCCTGTGTCGGAGAGCATACCGGTCGAACGGTCGCGCTCATAAATCTCAATGGAATCGTTATCGCGGCAAGCCACGAGTACGAATCTACCGTTAGGTGTGATGTTGAAATTGCGGGGATGCGGGCCGGTCTGCTGGTAACCAACATAGGCAAGGACGCCACCGGGGCCGACTTCGAAGACGACAATGCCATCGCCGCGAAGGCGAAGGCTCGCGTAGAGGAACTTGCCGTCAGGCGAAAGATGGATATCCGCAGCGCCCCGCGCATCCATACGATCAGCTTTGATGACCTGTTTTTCAGTCAGGGAGCCAGCGGCATAATCGAAAACAGTGATGTCGCCGGACAGCTCACCAATCACGTATAAATGCTCCCCAGACGCATCAAACAGGAGATGCCTAGGGCCATAATCTGAATGCAATGTAGCGGCCCGGCAATAGTTCCGCACTCCCCCGGCATACACGTCCAGACGACCGATCTCATCCGCGCTGAACTCGCTGAAGAACAAGTGCTTGCCATCGGGAGAGAAAACCACACAATGCACATGGGGAGATTCCTGCCGGGACATATCAGG
>JAGCFF010000033.1 GCA_017650285.1 Bacteroidales bacterium | reverse complement strand
TCAGCGAAGGGCTCGTCGAGATAAACTTTAAGCTCGGGTTCGGGTTCGGGTCCTACAGCGGGAACGTGTGAAACATACCAGGTAGGATCAGCCTCGATAAGGTCCTTGTAGGTCTTCTTGGCTGCCACGATGGTGAGTTCGTCGCCTTCCTGGACACCGAGTGTGCCGAACTTGCCTTTCTCACCGTTGAGTCCAGTCAGCACGCCGTATACGTATACGCTGCCGGTCTCGTCCACGAGGTCGAAATTACCGTAGGTTGCGAGGTCGAACTTCTTGGTAACGCCGCCTTCTGTCTTGCCTTCGCCGTTGGTAACGACACCGCTGATGCGGTACCATTCGTCAGCTGCATCGTCAGCTGCATTGAACTCGGCGATGGTGACAGCCTCTACGGGATAGAAGCTCTCGAGATAACCGACGAGTTCATTCTTGCCCTGGTAAGAGGTCTTGTAACCTACGATGGTCACAACGTCACCTTCTTCGATGATGCCTGAAAGGTCGGTAGATCCGCCCGGTTCAGCTGCGATGTTGTATGCGTAGATCTCGCCTGAGAAGTCCTTGATGTTGAAGCGGCCTTTTGCAAGGTTGTTGACGCTTGAAACATAACCCTGGACGCGGTAGAGAACGTTGGGATCGTCTGAAGCAGCATCAACTGCACCGACAGTAGCGGGAGTGATGGCTCCGTTCTGGCTTACGGTAACTGTAGCGGTATACTCGTTGCCGTTGTAGTTGGTCTTGAAGAGGATATCGGCGCTGCGGTTGCTTGCAGGGTTCTCGGCTACGTTCACTGTATAGGTGGTAATGTCGCCGTCAACCTTTGAAACTACGAGACCGAGCCAGCTCTGAGCCTCAGCAGGAACAGAGAATGCGATGCCGTCGCCGAGGCAGAGGATGCCGGTTTCGAATGAACCGCCTTCCTGAGGCATTTCGACTTTATCTTCGGTCTGGAGAACGAGAGGTTCTACCGGGGGTTCGCCCATCTCTACGAGGTAAGGCAGAAGACCTCCTGCCTGGGGAGCGTCATAAACACCCATTGAAGAGTAACCTGTGCTGAACTGCATCCATTTGCCGTTGGCATTTGTTACGTAGAACTCGTAGTCACCGGTCTGTTCTACAGTCCAGACTGCACCTGAAGCAGGCATTTCTGCAGCAACATTGCAGCTGGTGTAGGTTCCTGACAAATAATAGTAACGGCCTGAAGCGTCCTGGATGGTGAAACCGCCGTCAACCTTCTTGAAAGTGAAGGCATTGGCTGCTGTGCTTGAGAGTTCGCTGCCGCTTACGATGGCATCGACTGCATACAGATAGCCGTAGGTGCTTCCTTCAGGAACAGGGGTGGCTGCAATCCACTTGCCGTCGTTGTTGAACATAATCCAGTAATCACCTTCCTTGAACTCGTCATACTTGGGTTTAAGCGAAGGGTCGCCGGGCTGGAATACACTGATATACTGGGTTTCGTTGCCACTGGTGATCTTGAGTTCCAGAGAATGGTCGTTTGCAGAAGGACCTGCCGTGAACGTGACGGTGGTCTTGCCGGCAGAGCCGCTAGTAGGGCTTATGGTGAGCCAGTCAGCGTCGAAAGCCTCGAATGCCCACGGGCCGGTTGCAGTGAGATCAATGCTCTGGCTGCCGCCGTTCATTTCGATACCGACGAAAGATTTCGATACCTGTATGTTGTTGAGCTTCATAAGCTCATCTGTCGTACATCCCGTGAAGAGAGTTGCAATGACTAATGCTGCCGAGAGTAAGAAATATCTTGTTTTCATCTTAGTTGAGCATTATTAGTTGAACAAATATTTGAGACCGATCTGGGCTGACCAAACCTGGCCGATGTTGATGTTGTATTTCCAGATTTCGGTATTGCCGGAAACAGCAGCGGGAGTAGACATTACAGGAATACCGTCGCTGCCGATGCCTTCAACCTTGAGGATACGGCCTGAGTTGAGATCGGGATTCATATACTTGCTTACGCCCCAGTTGCTGTTGAAGAGGTTGAGCAGGTTGTTGACATCCAGATTGAACTGCAGGGTGTTCTTGGTATTGCCCACGCGGATGACGAAGTCGTGTGCGTAGTGCAGGCTTACGCGGTGTACCCAAGGTGAATATACACTGTAGGCCTCTGCATATTCGCCCATATGCTTAGACAGATATGCGTCTTTCTTTGCATAAGCGAAGAAACGGCTTGCATCGTCGGCAGATGCGAACTTCACCTGACCCTGTTTGTAATTTTCCTCGGTCGGGATGTAGATAGCGTCGTAGTTGTAGTTGTCGCCGTTAAGGTCGTTGGTGTACATATAAGAGTAGTTGTAACCACCGCGCCATGCCTCATAGAACACGCTGTAGTGGTTGTTGCTCTTGTCGTTGAGGGTGAGATTCACGTAGTAACGGTCCGGAGTCACGTACTCTGAGTTGTGAAGGATGGGGTTGTTGGGACCGTAGATTGAAGGAATGTAGGTGAATGCCGAAGCAGCGTCGCTGCCGGGCATACCGGTGAGTTCCTTCGATACTGTGTGAGTATATGCAGCTGAGAGGTTGACACCTTCAACCGGAGTGGTGTTGATCTGGAGACTTCCGATGATACCGTAACCGCGGCTGGTGTTCTGAAGCAGATAAGCAGAAGTCTTGGTGTACATATAATCGGTCGGGAAGATCGGGCGGTTGTCAGCACCGTTGAGACGGGCGAAACCTTCAACCGGCTTCATATTGAGATCCTGGATGTAGGCTGCGTTCACGTTCTTGTTGAAGATACCTTCAGCCGTTACGCTGAACGGGAATGAGAACGGAAGGTTGTAGTCGACTGCGAGGGTGGTCTTCCAGACCTGCGGCATCTTGAACTTGGGATCCACTGCAGCGAAGCTTGAACCTACGGTACCCTTGTCAGGAGTGATGGTTGTAGGATACCTGCTGGGGTCGAGGCTGTTCAGATACTTGAGGAGTTCGCCCTTGTCGGTGAAGAACTTGCCCTGGAACGCGTTAAGGATGTTCAGGTCAGATGCTTCGGGATTGACAGCTCCGCCGCTGTATCTTGTAGTGGCTGAAGTCACGTTCTGGTACATAGATGAGTTCGAAGGCATGTTGGTGAAGAACACGAGCGGAAGACGACCGGTGAAGAGACCGGTACCGCCACGGAACTTGAGGTCGCCGTTGCCGAGAACGTCATAGGTGAAACCGATACGGGGAGAAGCCTGGAGCTTGGTGGTTGGCCAGGTGCCTGTATCTACGTGATAACCGTTATAGTCTATGTTGTAGATGGCATTGTTGCGGATTACGTCCTGATTGTCATAGATGATGGTTTCAAGACGGAGACCTGCGGTGAGTTTCAGTTTTGCAGTGGGGTTCCATTCATCCTGTGCATAGATGGCTGCCCTGTGATAACGTACACGGGCTCCTGGAGCTTCAGTGCCGTCATATCCATAGGTCAAAGCCACAGTCTCGGGAGCTGCCATGTTGAGGAAGTCGTCGAGAGAGTTGTAACGGTAGTAACCGGTACCGTTACGCATATAGACATTGTCCACCATCTGGTAGTCGTAGCTGACACCTGCCATCAGTTTGTGATAACCGAAGTAGTAGGTGAGGTCATCCTTGGCAGTGATGCTGCGGTTGTGGTAACCGTTGTGCCAGGTGAAGAGCTCGTAACCCAGTGCCATATATGGAGTGAATGTACCTGTGCCGTCGAGGATGTCCACGAACGGGAACGGCTGTGAAGGAGAGCCGCGCCTTGTGTCGAGGATTGAATAGGTAGCCAGGAACTGGTTCGACAGGTTGTTGTTGAAACGGCTGTTCAAGTCGAACGAGAAGGTGTTGGCAACGTTGTCAGATGAATACACTGAGTTGAAGAAAGACATCGAGTACTGTCCGATACGGCTTTGTACTGCACGCTGGCCGGCATTTGAAGAAGATGCGTTGGTAGGAGTCCAGGCCTGGTTCAGAGTGTAGTTGTAGCGGACTGCAAGGTGATGTTTCGAAGTGATGTTCCAGTCGAGACGGGCAAGAGCCTTGGTGTCGCCCCTGGTTGCACCGAAGTTGTCGTATGCACCGGTGTCATAGCCATATTTGTCCATCACATATTTCTGGACTCTCTGCATGTCGGCGATGGTGGTGCGTGAAATCTGCGCATCAGGATCGGCCACACCGTTGGTTGAAGGACGCCAGCTGGTGACCTGGGTCGGAACGGTAGCCTTCTCGAAGTTGACGAAGAAGAAAAGTTTGTTCTTCACGATCGGGCCACCGAGGGTGAAACCGTAGGTAGTGTTGCGGTCGGTGTCGCGGGCTGTTGCGATCTCCTGGCCTGCAGCCATATTACCGCGCATATTCTCGTTGCGGTGGTAGATGTAGGCTGATCCCTTCAGGGTGTTGGTACCTGACTTGGTGATGGCGTTGACAGCGCCTCCTACGAAGTTGGTCTGACGTACGTCAAAAGGAGAAACGACGATCTGCATCTCTTCGATGGCGTCGATAGAGATAGGGTTGCCGCCGCCCGGGAGAGCGTCTGAAAGACCGAAGTTGTTGTTGAAGCTGGCTCCGTCGACCGTGAAGCTTGAAGTACGGCCGTCACTACCTGCGATCTGCATTCCGTTACCGCCGTAAGGAGAAACCTTGGTGACAGCTGTGATGCTGCGGGTAACGTTAGGCAGGGAGATAAGCTGCTCGTTGTTGACGTTGGTTGCCGCACCGGTCTTTTCGGTGGCGAACTTAGAAGAGGCTGTGGCGATCACGACTGCCTCTCCGAGAGTGAGAGACTCTTCCTTCAGGACCGCATTGAGAGCATAGGTCTCGGCGAGCTGGAGGGTGATGCCGGTGTATGTTGCAGTCTGGTAGCCGAGGCTTGACACCTCAACGTTGTAAGGGCCGCCCGGACGCATACCATTGATCGTGAAACGACCCTGGCCGTTGGTTGCTGCCCCGTAGACAGTTCCCGAAGGTTCGTGGGTTGCGATTACGGCTGCTCCGATGACCGGCTCGCCGTTCTCGTCAACTATAGAACCACCGAGAGAAGAGTTGGTTACCTGCGCAAAGGCAGAAACCGTCACGAAGATGGCTGCCAATGATGCAAGCAAGCATTTAATAGCTTTTTTCATAGATAGTTATTTAGTTGAAATTCGAATATTTTTCCGGCTCAAAAATATAAATATTTTTCATCTTTGGTTGAACAACAAGAAACATGTTATCAACATTCCCCCATTATTTAGTAATATTGTAGGAGAAAACCCCGCCGATATGAAAAACCTCGTTACAGACACCTTCGAAACGGCTTCCGGCAAGAAGCTGGAAATCACCTTCATAGTACACGCCAGCCTCAAGTTCAGATTTGGGGACAGAGTCATCTACATCGACCCTGCTTCAAGCCTGGCGGACTACAGCGGAAGCGAGAAAGCCGACTTCATATTCTTCACCCACCATCACAGCGACCACTTCGACCTTAAGGCGCTGGAAGACCTTGCCACCGAAGACACCACCATCGTCTGCACAAAGACCGTGGCAGAGGAAATCCCCGACAGGGACAGCAGGGACATCGAGGTTATGCAGAACGGGGATTCGCTGAATTTCCGCAAGGGGTTCTCGGTGGAAGCCGTGCCGGCCTACAACTATGTTTCAAGGGAGCACTTCCACCCGGCCGGACGGGACAACGGCTATATCCTGAGTTTCGACGGGCTCAAGGTCTATGTCGCCGGTGACCTGGAAGATGTCCCGGCCATCCACCGTCTTCCCGAAAAAAACATCGACATTGCCTTCCTCCCCGTCAACCAGCCGTTCACGATGACCGTAAGGCAGGCCGTCAATGCGGCAAAGATCATCAGGCCGAAGATCTTCTATCCCTACCACTACGGACAGGTCGAAGAAGTCACCGACCTGGAGCAGCTGTGCGCAGGTCTGGAGGGTTCGGGAATAGAAGTGAGACTGAGGGAGATGCCCTAGTATTCAGGCAGGATGTCGTCGGCAGACTGGACTACATGCAGTTTCCGTTCGAGTGTCGACGTCTTCACCGGAACGATGGCGCTGCGCAAATGCCCGCTGGCGTTTTCCTCGACAATGACTTTGACGGTCGCTGTGCCATCCCCGCTTGCAGGGGTGAAATCAAGCCACGTAACGTTCGCGCTCGCAAGGTCGACAGACCACCCCACATTGGCATTGACCACCAGCGACAGCTCCTGGGCGGCCTTGTTCACGAATATCGTGTCCTGGCTCAGGGTAATGGAGGGAAGGATGTATTTCTCGCACGATGACAGGCCGGCTGAGGCGAAAACCACGGCTGCGGCGGCCAAAACGGCCATAAATACTTTCCCGATGCGTCCCATAGCGGCAGAATTTTTGCAAAGATATCATTTAATATCTTAACTTTGCTCTGTTGAACCAAACATTATTGCAGTGACATTCAAACGCATATTCGTCCTCGTCTTCGCAGCTGCGGCCCTCCTGCTCAGCTCCTGCGCAGACTATGATACCAACACCAACATCTACCCTTCCCTCGGCGAAATAGGCCCCGAAGGAGGGCAGGTAACCACCACTTTCGTTTCGAATGCCACCTGGACCGCTTCGACCGAAGATGAAGGCCTGACCTTCACTCCTGAATCAGGAATAGCAGGCAACTGGACGGTCACTGTCACCGTGCCGCCGTCAAACCTTGACGTGGAGAGGACCTGGAAAGTGAAACTTTATGCCAAGTACGGCAGCGACGCTTCCACCAGATACTTCATCATCACTCAGCATCCCGTGAGGTAAAGCTAGAGAAGAGTCTTGCAGAGCTCGACGCTGTCGAGCATCTCCCAGCCGAAGAACTGAACTTCTTCGGTTATTTTTTTGCCGTCGCGGACCAGCTCGACCGGAGCCTTGTAGGGCTTGCGGCCGAAATGACCGTATGCAGCTGTCGGGAGGAAGATGGGGTTGCGCAGTCCGAACTTCCGGATGATGGCTGCGGGCCGCAGGTCGAACATCTCGCCGATGCGTTCCGCCAGTTCGCTGTCGTCCAGGCGGGAATGGCTCTTGCCGAAGGTGTTCACGAAGATGCTCACGGGCTCCGCGATGCCGATGGCGTATGATATCTGCACCATTATCTCGTCAGAAACGCCGGCTGCCACCATATTCTTGGCTATGTAGCGGGCTGCATAGGCCGCGCTGCGGTCGACCTTGCTGGCATCCTTGCCGCTGAAGGCTCCGCCGCCGTGTGCGCTGCGTCCGCCGTAGGTGTCCACCACGATCTTGCGTCCGGTCAGGCCGGTGTCGCCGTGAGGGCCTCCGATGACGAACTTGCCCGTAGGGTTGACGTGGAGTATGAGGCCGTCGTCGAAAAGGGCTGCGATCCCGGGACCCACGCAGTTCTTGATGCGAGGGATGAGGATGTTGCGCACATCCTCGGTGATGCGTTGCTGCATAGCCTTCTCTCCGTCGAACTCGTCGTGCTGGGTGGAGAGGACGAAGGTGTGCACTCGCACTGCGTTGCCGTCAGGGTCGTATTCGATGGTGAACTGGCTCTTCGCATCAGGCCTGAGGTAGGGCATCGGGCTCGGATCCTCGCGGCGGATGTCAGCCAGTATCATCAGTGCGGTGTGGGCCAGAGTCACGGGCAGCGGCATATATTCGGGAGTCTCGTTGCAGGCGTAGCCGAACATAATGCCCTGGTCGCCGGCACCCTGCTCGAGGGCCTCCGCCTTGTTGACGCCCTGGGCGATGTCGGCGCTCTGCTCGTGCAGTGCGGAGATTACGGCGCAGCTCTCTGAATCGAACTTGTACTCGCTGCGGGTGTAGCCGATGCGGCGGATGACGTCGCGGGCCACCTGCTGGATGTCGACATATGCATCGGCTGAAGAGACTTCACCGCCTATGATCACCAGGCCGGTGCTTACAAAAGTTTCGCAGGCCACGTGGCTTGCGGGGTCCTGACGCAGGAAATCGTCAAGAATGGCGTCTGAAATCTGGTCAGCGACCTTGTCAGGATGTCCTTCGGAAACGGATTCGGATGTAAAGAGATAGTTCTTTTTCATTTTAGCATTTTTTAAGGTGGAGGTTGCAAGCAGTCAAATCTGTCCTCCTCGGATGTTTGTGGCGCGAAGATAGCAAAAATCTGTCAATCGCAAATCATTGAAGTTTCACGACGGTGATGCCGGCGCCTCCCTGGTCGAGCGGTGCGTCGCCGAAGGATTCCACTCCGCCTATCGTCCTGAGATATTTGCGGATCTCCTCTCGCAGCACGCCGTTGCCCTTGCCGTGGAGTATGGTCACCTGGCCTACCCCCACCATCAGGGCGTCGTCCATAAAGTGCAGCACCTTGTCGATGGCGTCGTTCACCCGCTCGCCGCGCACGTCGATGGACGGTGTGAAGCGCAGCCTGCGCTCGTTCACCGAGTCGTTGCTGTATACGTCCGACGAATATGTCACGTGGCCGGCAGCCGCGGCGTTGGTCTTCATTGCATTCTTGTATTCAGTGGCGGATATGCGCTGCACCCTCTCGCGGGCCATCGTGGATGTGATCGAGCCGATGGAAACCGACACCTTGCGGGCTGTGAGTTTGGACACCTCGCCTATCAGGTCGCTGCCGATGACCTTCACCTTGTCGCCGATCTGCAGCGGGCGCTTTGCCTCCTCTTCGGCGGCCTTTGCCTGCTTCTCGGCTTCGGTGGCGGCCTGGATGCCCTGCTTGCGGGCACGGGCCTCCTTGCGCTTGCGCTCGCGTTCCTTGCGGGCGGCTATCTGCTCCATCTTCTTCTCGATGTCACGGTCGCTCTTCGACTGGTTCTCCTCCTCCAGCCTGGCAGCATAATCAGCAAGCTCCGCACGTGCGGCCTTGGTCTTCTCCTTCTCGGCCTGGCTTTCGCGGATCTCGCGCACCGTGCGCTCCACCTGCTTGTTGGCTTCCTTGACTATGGCCTTGGCCTCGGCGCGGGCCTCGTCGAGTATGCTCTTCTTGAGAGCTTTGATTTCCGCAAGCTCCTTCTGGTAGCGGTCTGTCAGGCCTTCGAGGGTCTTGTCGGCAGAACGCACCTTGGTGAGCTTCTCGTCCAGAGCCTTGCGGTTGCGGGCTATCTTGCGCAGCTGGCGCTCCATATCCACGAAATCGCTTCCGGCCTTCTCCTGGGCGTTCTTGACTATGAACTCGGGGAAGCCGATCTTGCGGGCCAGCTCGAATGCGAAAGAATTGCCCGGCAGACCCTGCTCCAACTGGAAGAGCGGCTGTATGTTCTCCACGTCGAACAGCATCGCACCGTTGGCGCAGCCCTTGCTGTTCTCAGCATAAAGCTTGAGGTTCGTATAGTGTGTGGTTATCACGCCGTAGGCGCCGTTCTCCTCTATCTGGGCCAGCACGGCCTCGGCAATGGCACCGCCGGCAGCAGGCTCGGTGCCGCTTCCGAACTCATCGATGAGCACCAGCGACTTCTTGCCGGAGCGGACCACGATTTCCTTGAGGTTCTGCAGGTGAGAACTGTATGTGGAAAGGTCGTTCTCCAGGGACTGGTCGTCGCCGATATCTATGAAAATGTCGTCGAAGATGACGAATTCGGACACTTCTGAGGTGGGTATGAGCATACCCCACTGGAACATATACTGCAGCAGGCCCACGGTCTTCAGGCAGACCGACTTTCCGCCGGCGTTCGGGCCTGAGATGACGAGGATGCGCTTGTTGCGGTCGAGGTGAAGGTTCAGCGGGACTATCTTCTTGCCTTCGCGGGCCAGGGCCTTTTCCAGGATGGGATGGCGGGCCTTGCGCAGCCACAGCTCCCCGTCTTGCGAAATGACGGGCATTCCGGCTATCATATCGAGGGCCACAAGGGCCTTGGCGCGGATGAAATCTATCTCTCCCAGAAACTCCGCGGCCTGCAGGAGCTCCGGCAGATAGGGACGCAGGAACTCTGTGAACTGGGCCAGGATGCGTGCGATCTCGGCCTGCTCGTCCTGATGGAGCTCGTAGAGGCGGTTGTTCATCTCCACGATCTCTATCGGCTCGATGAAGACCGTCTTGCCGCTGGCGCTCTGGTCGTACACTATGCCGGCGATGCGGTGCTTGTGGGCGGCGGCCACGGGAATCAGGGTCTTTCCGTCCCTCATAGCCACACCCACATCTTCCTCCACATAGCCTTCGCCCTGTGCCTTCCTGAGGATTGACGCGATGACCTTGGAAACGGATTTCTCCTTCTCCCTTATCAGCCTCCTTATGCCCGCCAGGGCGTCGGAAGCGTTGTCACGGACGTTGCCGTAACGGTCGATTATGGAGTCGATGCGGCGGCTGACCTCGGGGAAATACGCCACGGGGCGGGACATCTCCTTGAGGTTCGGATAAACGCCGTCCTTGCTGCGGTCGAAGAAGGTCACGACCTTGCGCACGGTGTCGAGGGTGGTGCGCAGCGTCACCAGGGCCGGCAGGGAGATCGAAATGCTCTCGGACGTCAGAGGAAGCAGCAGCTCGCGAGAGTCGGTGAAGCCTTCTGAAGGGAATGTATCCTCGAACATACAGATAAGCCTCATCTCGTCGGTAAGCTGCAGGCGGTGCAGGATCTGCTGCCTGTCGGTGCAGAACTGCTCACCGTCTACCCTGGCCACAGCGTATTTCGAAATACACTTGGAGCGGACCTGGGAGCGGACCTTGTCGAAGCCTATCTTCTGTTCTATCATCTGCTATATGAGTTCTCGAGCCTCAGTCGGAGCTCGGCTATGCTCTGCATCGTGGTTATCTGGCCGTCAGCCACGTAGGAAATGTTGCCTGTCTCCTCTGACACCACCACCACTTCCGCGTCGGTTATCTCCGAGATGCCGATGGCTGCGCGGTGACGCATTCCGTAGCTGGGATTGATGTCGGCACGGTCGGTGAGGGGCAGGATGCAGCGGGCTGCGACAATCCTGTTCTGGGTCATTATGATAGCTCCGTCGTGAAGGGGAGAATTCTTGAAGAAGAGATTCTCTATGAGACGGCGGTGAACCGCTGCGTCGATGCGGTCTCCCGTGTCGATGAAACTGTCGAGGGAAGACTGGTGCTTGAAGACGATGAGCGCTCCGGTGTGCGTCTCCGACATATACTGGCAGGCCGCGGTGATCTCTTCGAGGGCATCCTGACTGATGACCATCTCGTTGTTGAACCACGAGCGGCGGCGCTTCGTCAGCCTCTTGCGGCCGAGTATGTAGCGGTTGCCGAAATGCAGCAGGAACTGGCGTATCTCCTGCTGGAAAATCACAATCATCGCTATCACTCCCACTCCCAGCACCTGACCGAGTATCGTCGAGAGCAGCTTCATATCCAGGGCCCTCACCACGATCCACAGCACATAGAGCAGCAGGATGCCGATGAATATCGACATTGCCGACGTACCGCGGATGAGCCGGTAGAACTCGTAGATGAGCAGGGCCACGAGCAGGATGTCGAGGATGTCGATGAATGTTATGTTGACAAAATCTATCATAATCCTGTATTGATAACTTTCAAAGGTAATTATTATCTTTGACAAAACGAAAGTGATGGGCAGTGGGGTCGGACATATATTCAGACTGTGCGTCGCCTCCCTGGGCGACCTTTTTTTTCCACGGTTCTGCCTGGTGTGCGGGGCGAAACTGGACATCGGCGAGCGGCATCTCTGCCCCCGCTGCGCTGACGACATTCCTTTCACTTACTTCTGGGGCTGGGACGGCAATCCCGCGGAGCAGCGGCTGGCAGAGGCTCACGTGGAGAAGGCCTGCAGCCTGTTCTTCTACCGGCGCGACAGCGACTACAGCAGTCTCATCCACCAGTTCAAATATGGGGGAGACATCCCTCTCGGGCGCAGGCTGGCAGGAATGCTTGCCGGGGAGATGGCGGCTTCAGGCCGGTTTGCAGACATTGATGCCGTCGTCCCGATACCGTTGCATCCGCTGAAGAAGTTCCGCCGCGGCTTCAACCAGAGCGACATCATCGCCCGGGAGCTGGCAGTGGCGCTGGGAGCGGCATTCGAGCCAAGACTCATACGCCGTCGCCGCTTCACCCGCACCCAGACCCGCACGGCAGACCGCCGCAGGAACATGGCCGGAGCCTTCGCCGTCAACGAAAAAGCCCTGCGCCGTTTGAGAAGCGCAGGGACTTTCCATATCCTTCTGGTGGATGATGTGCTCACGACAGGCAGCACCATCGCAGCAGCCGCATCAGTCCTTCCGTCAGACTTCCGCCTGGCCGCCGCCACACTTGCGTGTGTCGAATAACTGCTACTGGAAAATCATCGGCAGGTATTCGGTCAGGTAGATGCGCCAGTTTTTCCAGATATGGCCTCCGTCGGTCTCCATAAACTTGTAGGGATAGCCGGCTGCGTCGAGTTTAGCCATAAATGACTTGTTGGCCTGGAAAAGGAAATCGGAGTTGCCGCAGGCGATGAAATAGAACGGCTTTCCGGCGAACTGCTTCGCAAGTTTTGCATCGAGGTCCTGGTACATAGGAGAAACTGATTCGTCGGTGACGCCGACAGCGGCTGAGAACAGACCTACATAGCCGAATTCGTCAGGATTGTTGGCAGAGATGTAGAGGCTGTGGTGACCGCCCATAGAAAGGCCGCAGATGGCCCTCGACTGCTTCTTGGCAATAGTGCGGTAGTTTTTGTCGATAAAGTTGACCACCTCGTTGAAAGAAGTCTCGAAAGTGCCTTCCATAGTCTTGGGAAGCATCGTCGACTGGTGGATGTAGCCGTTGCCGGTCTGGTGTACGGCTGCCTGCTGCGAGATGTTGCCGTTGGTGAAGACTGCGATCATCGGTTTAGCCTTGCCGGATGCGATGAGGTTGTCGAGGATCTGGGCGGCACGGCCGTGGGTAATCCAGGAATCTTCATCGCCGCCGATGCCGTGAAGGATGTATACCACGGGGTATTTCGCCTTGGGGTTGGTTTCGTAGCCGGCCGGAGTATAGACGACCATACGGCGGTTGAAGCCTGCCACGGGCGAAGGATACCACACGTGAGACACCGTTCCGTGAGGCACGTCGTGGATTGCATAGAGATCAGCACGGTCGCCGGGGATGAGGAACTTGGTGGTGAGGGTCGAACCGTCCCTGCAGACCACGAGGTTGGCCGGATCGGGAATGGTCACGCCGTCGACGATGAACTTGTAGCCGTAGAATTCGGGAGCGAGTTTTTCAGAGGTATATTCCCACACTCCGTTCTCGCCTTCCTTCATATCGGCAACGCCCTGCACTTCCTGCCTGCCGACAATCTGGGCCGGGAGGAAATCGCCGGTAACCTGGACCTTCATGGCCTTCCTGTCCTGGAAGCGGAAAGTGACCGTACCGTCAGGGTTGATCTGGGGAGAATTTACCGGACCCGGAGCATTGCTGAGTTCCTGTGCATTGGCGGCAAAAGTCAGAGAAAAGAGAGCCGCAATTATCAATATCGCTTTTTTCATTGTTGTTTATTTGATTTTGTTTGTTCTGTCTTTCCGCAAAAATATAAAAAAGCGGATGCATTGACAATCCCGACTTCCCATCTCCACACAGCCTGGGCGCTCCAACTCATTTCGTGGACACAGAATGGCTGGGCGGAGTGCTGGAGTCATTCTGTGGCACTGTATTGCTGTTTTTCGGCCATTTTCGAGTCACAGAATGGCCAAATGCGCATTTCGAGGCATTCTGTGGCATAGCGGGGCGGCGGCAGCGGAAAGAAGGTCTGAGTGGGGGCTAGCCGCCCGCGGCGCGTGGCCTACCGTAACAGACTGTTTTGAAGGTGACACTACCGCCCTCGGTAGTAAAGAGGGAGGGGCCCGTTGAATACGAGTTATCGCGCAGCGATGACGAAGTAGGCAATGGGAGGGTCGGAGTGAGCGTCAGCGAACGGAGGTCGCCG
>JAGCFF010000032.1 GCA_017650285.1 Bacteroidales bacterium | reverse complement strand
TTGACTTTCTCGAAAGTCTTTACGATTTCGAGGGTGGATACGCCGCGTCCGGTGCCGATGTTGAAAATCTCATAGTCAGACTTGCTGCGGCCTTCGACCATACGGTTGACAGCGACTACGTGGGCCTTGGCGAGATCCACGACATCGATATAATCGCGTATGCAGGTTCCGTCGGGAGTGTTGTAGTCATCTCCGAATATGCTCAGCATCGGACGGATTCCTGCGGCTGTCTGCGTAACGAAAGGAATCAGGTTGTTGGGAACTCCACGCGGCAGTTCTCCGATCAGTGCGCTGGGATGAGCTCCGATAGGGTTGAAGTAGCGCAGGGCGATGCCCTTCACCTTCCCGTATGCAGTGATGCTGTCGTGCAGGATGTCCTCGCACATCTGCTTGGTGGCTCCGTAGGGGGCGAGGGCGGGTTTGCGCGGAGTCTGTTCAGTTACAGGGAGCTTGTCGGCCTGGCCGTAGACCGTGCAGGATGAAGAGAACACTATGTTCGGCACATCGTACTTCATCATCAGGGTGAGCAGATTGATCAGCGAACCGAGGTTGTTCCGGTAATAATCCAGAGGAATATGGACTGATTCTCCCACCGCTTTCAGGGCCGCGAAGTGGATAACTGCTTCGAATTTGTGAGTACTGAAGACTTTCTCGAGTGCCGGAACGTCAAGGCAGTCGACCTGGTTGAAGTCTACAGGCTTGCCTGTAATCTTCTCAATGCCTTTTATTGCACTTATTTCAGAATTGCAGAGATTGTCTACAACTACCGGTTCGTAACCTGCTAAAATCAGCTCTACACACGTGTGGGAGCCGATATATCCGCTACCACCAGTTACCAATACCTGTTTGCCCATAGAAAATTTTTTAGTTGCCGGTGTCAAATTTAGTGAAAAACTTAATTTTTGGTACGGTTTATGACAATACGTGAATTGAAGTTCAACCTAAACAAATTACAGTCATGAAAAAGTTTGCACTTATGGCACTCTCCCTCATCATTGTAATGATGTGTGTCAGCCCGACCGAGGTGATGGGACAATCAAGAAGGACTGCCAATACGGCTTCGACTTCTTCTACCAGCGTGCAAAAGAGCTCTCCTACCAGAAGTGGTGCGGCTACTAACAATGCAGCAGCCACCTCAAGCAGGAGAAGTGGTTCCTCTTCAACAATGAACACTGCCAATGCAGGAGCAAGCAGGTCAACTGCCTCAAGGTCTACTGCAGCGACAAGCAGCCGTTCTACAAATATTTCACGTGATGCTGCAACACACAGCAGCGTAGCAAATACCAATAACAAAACAACTGCCACCCGCAACGTGAACAATGGCGCAAGCCGCAACACCGGCGCAGCTACAGTAGCAAAGAGCAATGCAAACAACAGCACTGCTACCCGCAATGTCGCAGCCGCCTCTTCAAGGCGCACCGACAACACCGCCCGCAATGTTGCAAGCACCGCCACAAGACACGACAACGTGGCTCCCAAGGAAGGCACCCGCACCAGCGCTCCCAAAGTGAATGAGGGCGGCCGTGCCGAGGCTCCGAAGGTAAACGACAATCCTCCGGCAGTACGCAACGAAGCTCCCAGGGCAGAGGAGAGGATGCACAGCAATCCGCCCAGGCCTAACAATCCTCCGAGGGTTGAACCGCCCAGGCCGCCCAGGCATCCCGGTCACAATCCGCCTCCGCCTCCCGCTCCGAGACCTCCTAGAGGAAGCCACTTCCGCGCTTCAGTCCTTGGAACTCTGATTACGATCGCAAAGATCAATGCAATCAACAACGCAATCATCAGAGCAGAGCGCGCAGCAAGGCTGGCAACCCGCTACTCAGTGGTAATCAACCGCACTTATGTTCCCAGAACCTACGCCACCATCATTGAGACTGTAAGAGATGACATCGATTACTACTACAAAGACGGCGTGTTCTACATCATCGGTGCCAACGGTGACTACTACGTGATCGAACCTCCTATCGGAGCACTTGTAGAGGCGATCCCTTCAGACTACGAAAGAGTGGTGATCGACGACGAAATCTTCTACAAAGTTGATGACACTCTCTACAAAGTGACGATCGTCGAGGGAATTCCCTACTTCGAAGTTGTTCTCAACTTGTAAGTAGTTGACATAAATGAAAAAAGACGCTTCGGCGTCTTTTTTTTATGCATAGTTCCCTGAAGAAGCGGGGTCATCCAGCAAGGGCCTGTGCTGGCTGCGGCGGTATTCCCTGCGGGCCTTTGCCGCGGCTTCGACCGCTTCAGGACAGAAAGCATAGTCCAGGAACCTGAGAAAGATCAGCTCTGCCGCCTGGGAAGACGGGTGAGTCATATTCTCTGCATAGAAACGGTAGTCGCGCAGTTCATCCATCATTATCTCGAAAGCAGGGAAGTAATGCACGTTGCTGAAAGACTGAACCAGCTGCTCTGTTGCAAGCAGCAGAGTGGCTTTGCTGAGCGAATTGCCATATGCTCCGTCGGCCAGATGACGTATGGGACTCACGGTCAATATCCACTCCTTGCCGGGATTGCCGCCGATCATCTCCGAGAGCAGGCTGACCGTCTCTTCGACCGTGAGCCGTTCCCTGCGGAACTCTTTGGCGGGGACTTTATTGCAGTTTGCCACGATCCTGCCGGAGCTGATGTGGCGGAACACCCAGGCTGTGCCGAGAGTCACCAGACAGACATCAGACTTGGCAAAGGCTTCGGCTGCGGATACCAAAGCTCCGTTGGCTCCAGCCAGAAAGCCCTCTTTGGTAGGGCTGGAGAATTTCGTATGGTGCCAGAACGAATTGTAGCGCCCCAGAGGCTCCGAGAAGATCACGTCATCCTCGGTGAAAGGAGCAGGGCTGGCCAGCCTCTGCACGGCTGCCGAAATGGACGCAGGGTTGTAGAGAGTGCCGAAAGGATTGAGGGTCACGTCGAATCCGCTTTGGAAGAGTCTTTCGCCTATCTCAGCCGCAAAGCAGGATCCGATGGCAAAAACCTTTGAGGAAGCATCGAAACGCTGCGCCAGCGGGGCGGCATCAACCTCGGTATGGAGCTTCAGCGGATTCATCTCGTCACTTTCCTTCGGCCGCAATCGTTATGAGTTTGTCCGTAGTCAGGTAGATGGGGTAGAAACCTTTGTCTCCCAGAGGGGAGTAACGGGCAATGAGAGCCCTCACCTGAGTGAGTATCAAATCTTTCGCCCTGTCCCATTCATCTCCTTCAGGAACAGCATCGTTGTCGGCGGCGAAACGCAGGAATCCGGATTCGATGTTCTTGCCGTCAAGGAACCTGTTGAGGTCGTCGAGAGTGGTTTGTGCTCTCAGGGCCGAGCTGTTGCTGTCGAAGAAGCGGCTTGCATATTTGTTCTGCAGGCCGAGGCGGTTGCATTTTGAATAGAAATTATTTGCACCCACAGTGTCCAGCGGAACGAAGACATCGGGAATGATGCCGCCTCCGCCATAGACAGTCCTGCCGCCCTTGGTGGTGAACTTGAGGGAATCTACGACTTTTATGCTGTCAGCATTGAAAAGCTCTCCGTTGTTGTAGCGGTGCAGGATGTCATAGTCATAATCATCGGCGTAGGGCTTCTGGATGCAACGGCCGGAAGGAGTGTAGAACCTCTGGATGGTGAGCCTGATGCCGCTGCCGTCCGTGAAATAGACGGGCTCCTGCACAAGTCCCTTTCCGAATGACCTGACTCCATAGATGGTAGCACGGTCGTTGTCCTGCATCGCGCCGGCGAAAATCTCGCTCGAAGATGCGCTGGATTCGTTGATGAGCACGGCAAGCTCGATGTTCTTGCAGCTGCCGCGACCGTCGGCGTGCATATCCTCGCGCTCGCGGTGCTTGCCTTCCATATATACTATCAGGTCGCCTTTCTCAAGGAACTCGTTGCTGAGGAGGAGGGCCTGGTCGAGGTATCCTCCGGTGTTGTCGCGAAGGTCGAAGATGAGCCTCTTCATACCCTTGAGACGGAGTTCTGCGGCGGCTTCGAGGAATTCCAGGTAGCTGGTGCGCGCGAACTTCGAGAGCTTGATGTAGCCTGTGGTGTCATTCAGCATAAAAGCTACGTCTATGCTGTTTACGGGAATCTTGTCTCGGGTGATGTCGAAAGGTATCAGGTCCTTCTCTCCGTTGCGTTTCACGGAGATCCTGACTTTGGTGCCTTTGGGACCCTTCATCAACTTCACCATACTGTCCTGGTCCATCTTGACGCCGGCAATCACGGTTTCATCGACCTTGATGATCCTGTCGCCGGTCAGAAGGCCGGCCTTCTCTGAAGGGCCTCCGGTTATGACGCTGGTGACAATGGCCGTGTCGGCCGGCACGTTGAACTGGATGCCGATGCCGTCAAAACCTCCCTGGAGCGATTCTTCAGCTTCCTTCAGGTCAGAGGGGGGAAGGTATACGGAATGGGGGTCCAGCTCTTTCATAAGGGCTGGAAGGATGTCCTCGGTTACCTTCTTATGGTCGATGTCATCCACATAATTGTCGTCCATCGTCTTGAGGATGACCATCAGCTTTGCCCAGTCGCTGCCTATGGAGTTTATGTCAACTTTCTGCTGTCTGCCTTTGATGGCGTTTGCTATGAGAATTGCGGCAATGAGTATGGAAATTGCCAGCAGGATGGTCCTGAGCAGTTTATTCTTGTCCATTTTTCAGTCTATAGAATCGTACTTCACTACTTCGATGCCTGCGCGGCGCAGCAGGTCGATGCCGTCTGTGATGCGGTATTCGTCGTGGTAGACGACGCGCTTGATGCCGGCCTGGATTATCAGCTTGGCGCACTCGATGCAGGGTGATGCTGTCACATAGAGCGTGGAGCCGTCGCTGCTGTTGCCGCTTTTTGCGACTTTGGTGATGGCATTGGCCTCGGCGTGGAGCACATACGGTTTGGTGACGCCGTTCTCGTCTTCACATACATTTTCGAAGCCGGCGGGAGTGCCGTTATAACCGTCGGAAATGATCATCTTGTCCTTGACGAGGATCGCTCCCACCTGTCTGCGTGCGCAATATGAGTTTTTGGCCCAGACGGTCGCCATCTGAAGATAGCTTTTGTCGAATTGAGTCTGTTTGTCTGTCATGCCACAAATTTAAGAAAAAGCTTGCAGTTCGCACAAATGACTGTAGAGGCCGGCAGCTTTTATCAGCTGCTCGTGTGTCCCGCGCTCTGCGATGCGGCCTTTCTGGAGGACTATTATTTCATCTGCGTGGCGGATGGTGGAGAGCCTGTGCGCTATGACCAGGCAGGTGCGGTTGGACATCAGCTTGGTCAGGGCGTCCTGCACCAGACGCTCGCTCTCGGTGTCGAGCGATGACGTGGCCTCATCCAGAATGAGGAACGGCGGGTTCTTGAGCACTGCGCGGGCTATCGCGATTCTCTGCCGCTGTCCTCCCGACAGCTTGGTGCCGCGGTCGCCGATGTTCGTCTGGTAGCCTTTCTCCATACGGGAGATGAATTCGTCGGCATTGGCTATTGCGGCTGCTTCCTCCACCTGCTTGTTGCTGACACCTTCCATACCGAAAGTGATGTTGCCGAAAATGCTGTCGTTGAACAGTATCGGCTCCTGGGTGACGATGCCCATTACAGAGCGCAGGGAAGCTATGCTGAGACTGCGGATGTCGTGACCGTCGATGAGGATTTCGCCCTCGGCGCAGTCCCAGAAGCGGGGGATAAGGTCGGCAAGGGTGGATTTGCCTGCCCCTGACGGGCCTACGATAGCTACGGTCTTCCCTTTGGGAATGGTCAGGTCGATGCCTGAAAGCACGGGCTCGCTGCCGTATGAGAAACTAACGTTCCGGAATTCGATAGCTTTGCTGAATCCCTCCAGAACAACCGGTTTTTCGCTCTCCTTTATATCGTTTTCAGCATCGAGGATGTCGAATATCCTTCCGGCGGACACAAGCCCTTTCTGAATTGCGGCGTACGACGATGCCATAGCTTTGGCGGGTTCCAGTACCCTCCAGTAGAAACCTATGTAGACCACGAAGGCCGACCAGCTCATTCCAAGCTGCCCGCGGTAGTTGAGCCATCCGCCATACAGCAGGACGATGGCGGCAACAGTGATGCCGAGGAACTCGGATACCGGCGATGCCAGCTCCTGCCTGTTCGATACCGCGAGGCTGATGCGCCTGTGGGCTTCGTTGTCCTTGTCGAACTGGCTGTCGACATATTTCTCGGCATTGAAAGCCTTGATGATGCGGGAACCCGAAATGGCTTCCTCGAAGTGACTGAGTATCCTGCCCATCAGAGTCTGTGTTTCGACAGCGTCGCGCCGCAGCCTTCCGGTGATCCTGCTGATGACGATTGCCGAGAGGGGCAGGGCGATCAGTGAGACCACAGTCAGCCTCGGAGACATGAAGAACAGTGCGGCCAGGAATCCGATGACGAGCAGAGGCTCCCTGAAAAAGATGTGGAAGCTTCCGGCGATGGTGTTCTGCACCTCGCTCACATCGTTGGATATGCTCGACAGGATGTCTCCCTTGCGGCGGTTGTTGAAATACCCGAGGTCCAGGCTGGATATCTTCCGGAAAAGGTCTGACCTCAGATTGTACATAAGCCTGGTCTTCATGCTTACCAGGATCCTCTGTGACAGGTAGCGGCAGATGTTGGAAAGCAGTGTCGCGGCCACGAGCGCCAGGCAGACCAGCAGCAGGCCGGCCAGAAAGCCGTTGCTGCCCACAATGCCGTTCAGGCAATGGTTGACAGCCTTCTCGACGTATTCCAGCGAAAAACTGCCTTCGGGAGCGCTTGTCGCCGAGGCAGCTTTTTCGGGTTCGAACAGCATCGACAGCACCGGGCCTATCAAGGCATAGTTGGCGATGCCGAAGATGACTGAAAGTATGGAGAGCAATAAATACGGCGGCCAGTATTTACCCAGAGGTTTTGCATAAGACAATATCCTCTTGTAGGTTTCCATACCGGCCGCTGAATGGGGATGCCTTTCGGCGTGTTGTTCTATTGTGCGTCGCTTGCGTGCATTACTTCGATAAGATCGACTTCGAATACGAGGGTCGCGTTAGGACCGGTCGGGCCGTTCTCGCCGTATGCCAGGTCGCTGGGCACGTAAAGCATGATCTTGCCGCCTTCATCGATCTTCTGGATGCCTTCAACCCATCCGGGAATCACGTTTTCGAGGGGGAAGGTCACAGGGCCGCTTCCTTCAGATGACTCGATGAGTTCACCGTCGATAGAAGAAAGTTTGTAGTTGGCAGTGACGGTATCCCTGGGTGAGGTGGGGAAGTTGCCGTTACCGTTGCTGATGATCTTATACATAAGACCGCTCTCGGTAGTGATCACGCCTTCTTCCTTAGCCTTCTTTGCAAGGAACTCCTGGCCTTTGCGCAGGTTCTCCTGGCCGACAGCTTCCATTCTCTTGCCCATGAATGAATTCATCCTGTCATTCACGAAACTGTTGTCGAAGTTGTCAGAGTTCTTGAGATAATCCTTGTAACCCTTTACGATCTGGTTGAGGTTGAGGTCGCCGAGGTTGTTGGTGCCGATCATCTGTGCCATGAATACGCCGAAAGCATAGCTGGCGCTGTCAACATCGGCTTTGGTTATAGAACTGGGCTGGGGATCTACTTTGGGGGCAGAAACACTGCACGCAGTGAACATAAGGACTGCAAGTGCTGCTGCAGAAATTGATTTGATGTATTTCATATTACCTAATAAAAATTGATTTTCAGATTATTGTGGCGCGAAAGTACTAATTTTTATTCAATTCTTTTGCCTTTAAGCGGGATATTTAGTACATTTAAAGATAGATTCGACCAATTTTATGGATATCACGTCTGCTGACCTTCACGCCAAGCTAAAAAGTTTCTTCGGCTTCGATGCCTTCAAGGGCCTCCAGGAAGAGATCATTATGCATCTCATCGGAGGCGGGGACGCTTTTGTGCTGATGCCGACAGGCGGCGGAAAATCGCTGTGCTATCAGCTGCCCGCCCTGTGTATGGAAGGGACGGCTATCGTGATATCTCCGCTGATCGCCCTGATGAAGAATCAGGTGGACGCCATCCGCGGTTTCGTGCAGAACAAGGAAGGCATTGCCCACTTCCTCAATTCATCCCTCTCCAAGTCGCAGATCCAGGTGGTCAAGGACAATCTGACTGAAGGTCTGACCAAACTGCTGTATGTAGCGCCGGAATCCCTGACGAAAGAAGAGAACATAGCTTTCCTCAAGACGCTCAAGATTTCTTTCTACGCCATAGACGAGGCGCATTGTATCTCCGAATGGGGGCACGATTTCAGGCCTGAATACCGCCGCATCCACGAAATCATCGAGAAAATAGGGAAGGCGCCCGTGATCGCGCTGACGGCTACGGCCACCCCCAAGGTGCAGTCCGACATCCAGAAAAACCTCGGTATGCTGGACGCCAAGGTGTTCAAGTCGTCCTTCAACCGTCCCAACCTCTACTATGAAGTGAGGGACAAGTCGAATCCGAAGAGAGACATAGTCAAGTTCATAAAGGACAACCCTGGCAAGAGCGGCATCATCTACTGCCTGAGCCGCAAGAAGGTCGAGGAGCTTGCCGAGCTTCTCAATATGAACGGCATAAAGGCTCTGCCCTATCACGCCGGTCTCGATGCGGCGACACGCACCCACAACCAGGATGCCTTCCTGATGGAGGAAATCGACGTGATCGTGGCCACCATCGCCTTCGGTATGGGCATCGACAAGCCCGACGTGCGCTTCGTCATCCACTATGACATTCCCAAGAGCCTCGAAGGCTACTATCAGGAGACCGGACGTGCCGGCAGGGATGGAGCCGAGGGCAAGTGCATATCCTTCTACAGCTACAAGGACATCCAGAAACTCGAGAAGTTCATGCAGGGCAAGCCTATTTCCGAGCAGGAAATCGGAAAGCAGCTGCTGCTTGACGTAGTGTCATATGCCGAGACCAACCAGTGCCGTCGCAAGATCCTGCTGAACTATTTCGGTGAAGACTATACCGAATGCAACTGTGCAGCCTGTGACAACTGCCTCGTGCCGAAAACTCAGTTCGACGGCAAGACGCAGATGCATATGGTTATGGAGCTCATCCTCTCGCTGAAGGAGTATTTCAAGGCCGAGTACCTCGCGGACATCCTGTCCGGAGTCTCGAATTCGGTCATCAAGTCATACAACCACAACAAGCATCCGCTGTTCGGCGCCGGAAAGGAGAAAGGCCCGAGGTTCTGGTCTGCTGTGATCCGTCAGGGACTCGTGCTCCATCTGCTCGACAAGGACATCGAGCGCTACGGCCTGATCTTCGTCACGGAAGAAGGTATGAAGTTCTACAAGACTCCGTACACCATAATGCTCACCGAAGACCGTGCATTCGTTGACGGCGAAGACGATGACGACAGCGATTCCCTCATAAGTCCGAAGCACGTTCCTGCAAGCGGCGGCGGGGATCCGGTGCTGCTGGCGATGCTCAAGGATGTGCGCAAGTCCGTGTCACGCAAGGCCAATCTGCCGTCCTGGATCGTGTTCTCAGACCAGTCCCTGGAAGATATGTCGATAATGTATCCCATAACCCTCGACGAGCTGAAGAAATGTCAGGGAGTGGGAGAGGGCAAGGCCCGCAAGTTCGGCCGTGATTTTGTCTCCCTCATCGCCAAGTATGTCGAGGAGAACGACATAATGAGGCCTGATGACTTTGTGGTGCGTACGGCGGCAAACAAGTCGGCGGTCAAGGTATTCATCATTCAGAGCATCGACCGCAAGATTCCGTTCGAGGACATTGCTCGGGCCAAGGATATGGATATGAGCGAGCTTATCGACGAGCTCGAGAGCATCGTCAATTCCGGTACCCGTATCAATATCGACTATTACATCCGCCAGAACCTCGATGAGGACAAGATGGATGAGATCTACGAATATTTCAAGGAAGAGGCACAGAGCGACTCTGTGTCTGACGCACTGAAGGAACTCGGTCCTGATTTCGAGGAGGAGGAAGTGCGCCTGGTGCGCATCAAGTTCATTTCTGAACTCGGCAACTGATCCTTACAACCCTTTTTGTGTCCGGTGTAACCCTGTAGCGGTCGTCTATGCGAAGGCCGGCAATGCAGACTATCTGCTCTTCGCCCTGCGAATCTATGGTCGTTATGACTGTCTGCCGCTGCTTCTGCTCCAGGTCGAGCTTGAGGTCGGTGAAGAAATCGCTGAGCTTGCGGAACCCTTTCATTCCGAAGGGCCGGAAGCGGTCGGCGGCCTGCCAGCGGCGGCATTCGAGAGGGAAGTTGACCTTGTCGGCGTCGACAAACAGTACGCTGCCGTCCTTTGAGACAGGACTGAAGCCGTCCCAGATGTCAAGCACTGACAGGTCGACCTGCACCGGGTCGTTGTCGGCAAGGGGATAGACCTTAAGGAACTGCCTGTCGCGGATGGCTTTGTGGGTGCTGCTGAAGAAGGTCTTGCCGCTCTGTCCTTCGAGCGCGGCCTCTATCCTGTGCAGGATGTCATCGCTGAATCCGTAGGGCTGCAGAAGCCTGAACAGCCAGTAGTGGGGGTGGCTTTCCCCTCCGAGGCGGTCTATGTCTATGCAGAATGCATCGCCGTCGCGGGTGGTCAGCAGCTCTTTCTTCTGTTCGAGCAATTCTTCAAGCACGGCTTCTGTTTCGGCAAAGTGAGCCATCTCGCGGCTGGAGGTGTCGATGAACGACGGATTGATCTTCGCGAACTGGGGAAAGATATCGTTGCGGATGCGGTTGCGGGCGAAACTGCTGTCGCCGTTGGTGGCGTCATCGCGGTGATTGATCCTGTTCTCCAGGGTAAAATCCTCTATCTGCCGTCTCGTGAAGGCAAGCATTGGCCGGATAATCCTTCCGCTGAGTTCCTTCATCCCGGAGATGCCTCGTATGCCTGTGCCTCTCAGCAGGTTGAGATACATCGTTTCGGCGGCGTCGTTGCGGTTGTGGGCGATGGCGAGCCAGTCGAAGCCTTTCTCGTCTAATAGGGCTCCGAACCATTCGTAGCGCAGCTCACGGGCGGCCATTTCTATGGAAATACCCTTCTTCAAGGCATATGCCCTGGTGTCGAAACGGGTTGTGTAGAATTCTATGCCGTTGGCCTCTGCCCAGTCCCTGACGAAGGCTTCGTCGCCGTCGCTGTCCTCGCCCCTCAGCGAGAAATTCACGTGTGCGACGGCGAATTCCGGATGCAGCCTGCTGCCCTTGAAGAGCTCGGCAAGGCACATAGAGTCTATGCCTCCGCTGACTCCGAGCAGAAAGCGGCCGCCATCCTCTCCTGCAAGCCGCAGAAGGGTCTTGTCAAATTCTCCCTGAAGGGAACGGGGCATCAGAATGTGTACGAGAAGCTCAGGCCTGAAATCTCCTTGAACTGTACGCCCGGAATCTTGATTACGTTTCCGTTTTCGTCAAGCACGGGTTTTCCGGCAGCATCGGTCTTGTCGATGTGGTGGATCGTGTCATCGTAGATGAGATAGGTCCTGAGGGTCACTGCCAGGAACTTTGTCAGCTGGGCGGTGATGTTCACATCCCAGTTCACCTTGATGTTCAGCGGCTTGTTGAGGTAGTCCGAGAACAGGGTGAGTGATGTGTTGGCCTGGAATCCTTCGAGCTTCACGGCGGCGTCCATCTTCAGCTGGGCACCGAGCTCATATCTCACATACTGGTCGGCGGCATTTCCGTAGATCGACCTCAGGTCGGGATCCTTTACAATCACCAGGTTGCTGGTCAAAGGAGAGAAGTTGACCGTAAAGTTGGGTTTGGGAGTATATGTGACACCGAAACCGAGAGAAGTGTAGGCGGGTGCGAAGAAATTCGACACTATCGGACTTCCCTTCATATTCTTGTAACCGACGGTGAACTGCGTGCGGAAGTTGTAGATAACTGAGAAATACCACTTGTCGGCGGCTTTGTAACCGAAGTTGCTGTCAAGTATGATGCGGTCATCGCTCTTCTTGAAGCCTTCTCCCATATTCTGGATGAAGCCGTAGCCGAACTGGGCGCGGTTCTTCCAGATAGTCTTGTTCTTCTCGTAGTTGGCGTTGAAATCGAGATATGAATTCAACGAAACGGAACCGAAACCGCCGGCGGCCCAGTCCATAAGTGACACTTGTGAAAAACCGAGC
>JAGCFF010000185.1 GCA_017650285.1 Bacteroidales bacterium | reverse complement strand
CCTCATCCAGGTAGGTGTCGCCATTGAACACGTACGTCGTTCGCGTGCCCTCTTCTACGCCTGGAACTTCCTCCATGAACCCAACGGCCACAGCGCCGCTCACCTGACCGTAATCATTCTCATCCCCATTTTGCGAGTACCAGGTGTTGATCGCATACACCCGGTCGATGTCCTTGTAAAAGCTGTCGTAGCTCAGCTCAAAGAACACCTTGGCAATGAGCACCATACCCACCGCCAGCCCCACGCCCAGGGACAGGACCTTGATCAGAATATCGTTCTTACTTTTCACTACAGCTTTTCACTACAGCTCGTTCTTCACGTCGGAGACGATCTGGCCGTCGAAGAGGTCGATGGTGCGCTGGGCGCAGGCGGCATCTTTCTGGGAGTGGGTCACCATCACGATGGTCGTGCCCTCTGCATTCAGCTCCTTCAGGAGGTCCATCACCTCCTTGCCGTTCTTGGAGTCGAGGTTACCGGTCGGCTCGTCGGCCAGGATCAGCTTCGGACCGGCAACCACGGCGCGGGCGATGGCCACACGCTGCTGCTGACCTCCGGAGAGCTGCTGCGGGAAATGGCCGGCACGGTGGCTGATTGCCATACGCTTCATAATGTCCGTCACCCTCTGCTTGCGCTCGGCCGCGCTGATGTTGAGGTAGCGCAGTGGCAGCTCGATGTTCTCATAGACATTCAGCTCATCGATGAGGTTGAAGCTTTGGAACACGAAGCCGATGTTGCCCTTGCGGAACTTGGTGCGCTCCTTTTCCTTGAGGTTGGCGACCTCGGTATCCAGCAGTTTGTAGCTGCCGCTGGTCGGATTGTCCAGCAGGCCCAGGATGTTCAGCAGAGTGGACTTGCCGCAGCCTGAAGGCCCCATAATGGCCACGAACTCGCCGTCCTTGATTTCAAACGAAACACCATTGAGAGCAGTAGTCTCAATCTCTTCCGTGCGGAAGACTTTTGTAAGATTGCTAACAGTAATCATAAGTTATTGTATTTTAATTTGTTATTTATTCCTTCTTCAACGCTTCGGCAGGATTGGTCCTCGCGGTCTTGACGCTCTGGTAGAGGACGGATACAATGGCTATCAGGGCGACAACCAGGCCGGCGATGGCGAAGATCCACCAATGCAGGCTGATGCGGTGGCTGTAGCCGGAGAGCCAGCGGTTCATAATGAACCAGGCTATCGGGACGCCGATGACGAAGGCGATGCCCACCATCTTCATGAACGACAGCACCAGTTCCTTCAGCACGCCGGAATAATCGGCTCCGAAGACCTTCTTCACGGATACGCTACGAATCTCCTGCTGCATATAGTATGAGCTCATGGCAAAGAGCCCAAGGGCGCTCACCAGGATGGACAACAGCGTGAAGATGAGCACGATGTTCAGCACGAGGCTTTCATCCTTGAATCCATGCTCGATTATTTCCTCGATATATTCTGCCTCGAACATCCTTCCGGGGAACAATTCTTCCACAATAGCTTCAACTTTCTTGCGGGCGGCGTTCTGGTCACCGTTTGTCTTGACCACCAGCACCCAGGGATAATTGTCGTCCGGACTTTCTTTCCAGTTGAAGATCATTGCCGCACTTTGGGCCGCCTCAATCGCCCGCACCTTGAAATCGTAGTAAACACCGCCGATGGTCACACTGCCTTCCATAGAAGACACAAATTCCGTTTCCGACTCATCGATGCCTATCTGCTTGAAGGCGTATTCGTTGAGCCACCAGGCACGCTGGTGGTTGTCCTGCTTCTCTTTCAGTCCCAGAATCTGGAAATACTTGTCATCTCCCTGAATCTGCTGGAAAGACACCCAGTTCCCGTTACTCATTTCCACTGTCACGTTATTCGTCCCTTCCAGCGGGATACCGTTGCCCTGTCCCACTTCTTCCACGCAGGCTTCTTCTCTCAGACGGTCCAGCAGCGGGCGGAGCTGGCCGCTTTGTCCGAAGTCATTTTCAATGACAAGTATGTCTTTCGTGTTGTATCCCAGGTCGGCCGTAATCAGATGCCGGATCTGGAGACCCATCGTCAAGACGCTCACGAGCATTACAACCGCTACCACATTCTGCAGGACGATGATGACTTTGCTGTAGACGGTCTTTGTCTTGAGCCGGAATGTTCCACGGACGATCTCGATAGGCTGGGCCTGCTGGATGAGCAAGGCTGGAACGATGCCTGCCAGTATGCCGAGCACGGTGATGAATCCGAGCACCAGCAATACATTGACCGGAGTCACGGCCTTGAAAATGGATACCTGATATGTCAGAAGACGGGAGGCCAGCGGCGAAAGAGCCTCTGCCAGCAAGATGGCCAGCAGCATCGAAATGCCGCAGATGATGGTGCTCTCTGCGATGACCTTCAGGAAAATGCCCCGTTTTTCGGCACCGACAAGCCTGCGGGTGGCCATTTCCTTGGCGCGGAAACCCGTCAGGGCCGTGGTCATATTGATATAGTTGAGCACTGCGAATGCCAGCAGCAACAGGCACATCGCCAGCAGCAGGTTCACGAAGTCACGGTTGCCGATCTGAACCGTTTCTGACCAGTCAAAAGTGCCTTCTTTTAAGAAATACAAGTCTCTCAGCGGTATGATGCGGACCTGGTCGTGATTGCTCTTGTATACCCAGAAGTTTTCTTCCAGCCAGTTCAGCAGTTCTACCTTCTTGGCCGAAAGGTCGGCACCGGGGTATGTCATTACGAAACATATTCCTCCTGCCGCATTGCTCATATACTCATCGTGAGCCGGATTGGTTTTCGGCATCATCTCTCCGCGGACCAGCACGTCAGGAGTCTTGAGAACGGAGTTGCCGAAATCTTTCAAGACGCCGCAGATGGTCAGGTTGGCGTCACCTTCCTCTACATAAATCTGTCTGCCTATAGGGTCCCTGTCACCGAAATGAGCGTTGGCGAATTCTTCGCTGATCATGCAGCGGTCCCAGGAGAGGTGCCAGTCGGCCTTGTTGCCTGCCGCAAGTTCATAGCTGAAGATGTCGAAGAATGTACTGTCGGCAGACATCATCCGTCCATATACCAATTCTCCGCCTGCTCCGTCGATCTGTAACGGCGTGGCCGAAAACATTTTGGTGACACAGCAGCCTTTGTCTATCTCGGGGAAATTGTTCTTCAGATGCTTGTCCAGCCAGTAGCCCATCGAAAGGTTGTTTTCGTTGGCAATGACATATATCCGGTCGGCATTTTCCTGGAAGGAATCCGTGGACAGCTGCCGCTGGACATACACCGCCAGCAGGAGCACGAAAGCCATCGAGACTGTGAGGCCCACAATGTTGATGGCTCCGTACAGCTTGTTCTTTTTCAGAAAATTCCAAAAACTCTTCATAGCTTAGAATACCAATACGTCTGAATCACCGTATGTCTCATATCCGGAGGTAATCACCTTCTCTCCGGGTTCCAGGCCTTCCAGGACTTCGTAGTACTGCGGGTTCTGGCGGCCGATGCGTATCTCTCTCTTGACGGCTTTGTTGCCCTCTTTGTTAACGACATATATCCATTTTCCGCCGGTATTCTGGTAGAAGGTGCCGCGGGGGATGATGACAGCTTCTTCGGGCTGGCCCAGCTGGAGGTTGAGGTAGTATGTCTGGCCGGCGCGGATGTTGTCGGGCTGCTGGCCCTCGAACTTGAAGTCAGCCTGGAACTTGCCGTCGCGTACCTCGGGGTAGACTTTGCGGATGCTGGTGGCGTAGGTCTCGCCCTGGCGCTCGAAGGTGGCTTCCAGACCCGCTACGACGCGGTCGATGTAGTGCTCGTCGATCTGGGCTTCCACCTTGTAGACACCGACAGAGTTGACCTGGCCGATCTTGGTGCCGCTGACGATATTCTGGCCGAGCACCACGTCGAGCAGGCCCAGTTCGCCGTCGATCGGGGCTTTGACGATGAGGTTGCCCTTGCGCTTGCGGATCATCTGCATATTGAGGAGCATATTGTCGAGGCTTTCTTCCATACGGTCGATCTGCGTGCCGCGGTAGAGGCTGTCTTGTCTCGAGCGCTCGCGGATGAGCTCGTACTTCTGCTGTGCCAGCCTGTAGTCTTCCTCAGCCTTGAGGTAGTCTTCCTTGGCGATCAGCTTGTCCTCGTAGAGGGCTTTCTGCTGCTCGTAGGCGCGGCGCTGGCGGTCGACCTGAGTGCCGTATTCCAGCTCGTTCTGGCGCACATCGAGCTTCTGCTGCTCCATCTGGATCTGAGTGTTGCGCAGGATGTTCTCCTTCTCTGCCAGCTCAGCCTCGGAGTTGAGGATCTGAAGGTCCAGGTTGTCGTTGCTGAGAATGAGGATGGGGTCTCCGGCCCTGACGGTGGAACCTTCTTCGATGAGGATCTTCTCCACGATTCCGCCTTCCTGCGGGCTGAGCTGCACCGTAGTCATAGGCTGCACGCGTCCGCTGATGCGGATGTAGTCGTTGAATTCGCCTCTTACGGCAGTGCTGACGGTGATGCTGTCCTTGTCGACGCGCAGGGTCTTGTTGTTAGGCCGCACGATCAGATATAATACAAATGCCAGCAGCAGAGCACCCAGCCACCACGGCAGGGCTTTCTTCGTGAACGCCACGCGCCAGCCTGTTTTCTTTTCGATGATCTTATCCATATCGTTTTACACTTTTTCTTGCCAAACGTATGAGCACCACCCGTGCCACATTGCTCAATCATCTGATTTGCAGAAGCTTTCTCCTCGTCGAGCTCTCCAAAAAGTGTAAAGTTTACAGTCAACTTTACACTCTCTGCTTTACACTTCGTCGCCGGGGAGGGGGTTCGGGGCTTCGAGATTCACGGGAACGAGCTTCCCAAGTACGCCTTCGGGCTTCGGAGGTGCGCCTTCGGGATTGTTTTCGTGCTACTCCTCCGGGTTGCCTTTCAGGGGGGCCTTCCAAGTGCGCCCGCCGTCCCAGCTTTTGGACCGGCGGGAGCACCCGGCAGGCCACCCGGCAGGAACACTCAGAGTCGGCTGGCCCGGTTGTCCTGGCCTCGAACCACTCGGCTGCCCCCGTCAGCTTCGAATCAACCCTTCTGCCAGCTGCGAACCGCTCATCCGCTAATCCTCCTGGCACATATCGACCCTTCCACCGGCCGCACCCACGAAAATGTAAACCAAGTGTAAAGTACAGTGTAAAACTTTACACTTGCACCTCCATTGTCAAACCCGACAAAACCCTGATGCTCTGCCATTTATCCATCGGGGCACGCTGGGTGCTGCATCCAGGTGCAGAAAAAGTTTACACAATGGTAAAGGGTTTTTTTAGAACAATGTTTGGTTTGGCAACCTTGGCCTTCGTCAGCGTGGCGGAGGCCTGGGGACAAACCGGGGAGAATGTAATGACACTCCACGACTGTATGGAGTTTGCGATATCCAATTCGACGAAGATGCGCATCCAGCAGGCAGCCAAGGGCGATGCACAGATTGACCGGCGCGATGCGGCGCTAGCACTGTTCACACCGCAGATCAATGCGCAGACCTACGCATATTACAACTTCGGCCGCAGCATCGACCCCCAGACAAACACGTACTTCAACACGACCTCTTTCCACAACAACTATAGCGTCAGCGCCGGATATGGCCTTTTCGATGGCTTCAAGGCGGTGAACAACTACAAGATTTCCCGGACCGGCCTTCTGATTGCCGATTCGCAGGAGAAGCAGGTTGAGGCGGACATCTGCCTGGCGGTGATGGAGGCATATTACAATGTCGTCTACTACAAGCGCCTGAGGGATGTGTACGAGGCGCAGGTGGCCGCTGCTGAGCAGGCTCTCATGAAGGCCCGCAGGCAGGAGGAGCTTGGCCAGAAAGGGCACGCCGACGTCATCGAGATGGAAGCCGACCTTGCAGACCGCCAGTACGACCTCACCAATACGCACAATATGTATTGCGACCAGAAAATGGTCCTGGCTGACCTTATGTTCTGGCCGGTGGACCAGGAACTCGCAATAGATACGTCGATGCCAGTGTGGAAGCTGGAGCCGGTGTCAGAAGGAGCGGTGGTGGATTTCGCCTTGGAGAACAACCCTAAAATCCAGATTGCCGAATGGCAGCAACTCAACGCCAAGCGCGAATTGAGTACTGCAAGGTGGCAGACACTGCCCTCGGTAGGCGTATATGCAGGCTACAACACAAGCTACTACACCTATCAGGGCTCTTCGACAGCTTCATTTCTCGATCAGTTCCGCAATAACGGCGGTGAGTATGTCGAGATGACACTTTCAATTCCCATCTGGGACCGTCTGGGCAAGACTTCGAAGATATCCCACAAGAAGCACGCCCTCGCCAAGGCCACTGCAGAGCTGGACCAGACCCGCCGCGACGTGGAGAGTGAGGTGCACCGTGCCATCCAGGACCGCGACGGTGCGGCCACAGCCTACCAGCAGGCTCAGCGCAAGGCTGAGGTGCAGGAGGAAGCATATTCCCTCAACCTGAAGAAGCTGGAGCAGGGGCTGATCTCCCCGCTGGAGTTCCAGACTGCCAACAACAACTACCTGAAATCCAAGGCCGACGAGATGAACAGCCTTTTCAAATATCTCATCAAGCAGGCTGTGGTGCGGTACTACAACGGGGTGGCGTATATCAACCAGTAATTTCTACCGTTTACGAGGGGGAACCGAAAATCTCCCCCGTCGGTTAGGCTAGAAGTGCCAGCCGCAGGTCAGGGCGATGTAGTGGAGGTGGATCGAGCCGGTGCGGTTGTATTCGGGGTACTGGATCATCGAGTTCAGCAGGCCCACGTTGGCTTCGAGTCCCCACTGGAAGTGAGCTCTGGGCTGGAACGTGACGCTGGGCTGCAGGCCGACGTCGATGCGGTTGAACTTTACCTTGCCGTTCAGCGGGCCGAAAGGATCTGCATCAATGTAGTATGTATCCTGATGGATCGCGTATGAAAGTGCAGGCCCGAGTCCCAGCACTATGTGTGACCTGTTTGCTTCGATATGATATCTGGCCGTCAGGAAGGCATCGGCATAGGCCAACTCATCAAGGTCAACTCCGAGAGCTCCAAGATTCTCGATGTCACTTACCTGTGCGCGGATGCCCAGGCCCGGCATAACGGACCATCTATCGTCCAGCCTGATGTCCAGACCGTAGGAGAGTCGCAGGACGGCGCCGGGATTCTGATATCTGGCGTAAAGGCCTGATTCGAGGAACAGGCCTGCACCGACTTGAAAATTGCTTTCCAGCCTTTTCGCCGGCTGAACATTCTGAGCAGATGCCAGGCAGACAGACATCACTGTCAGCACAACTGTCGCAATAAGTTTTTTCATAGAATCGTTTTCTTATATAACGCAGCCTCGGCCTGAATACGTCTTGCAACAAGCATAAATTTATCTGAACCGCAGTTCGAATACGGTCCGCTGAGCGTCGCTCTGCAGCAGCTCGATCGAGCCGTTGTGGTTGCGCATTATCTGGCGGGAGATGGCCAGGCCAATGCCTGAACCATCCTTCTTCGTGGTGTAGAAGGGAATGAATATCTGCTCCTGGGCAGATTCGGGGATAGGCTCTCCGTCGTTGGCCACCTGTATGACCACCTCGTCGTCCCTGCTCATTTCCGCAGAGATGTCGATGTGCTTTGCCCCGGCCTGTACGGCGTTCTTTATGAGGTTGATGAGGATCTGGGAGATCTGGCCTTCGTCGGCATAGATCATAAGGTCGGATTCTTCCTGGCGGTAGCGGCACTCGGCACCGGAGGCGGCGGTGAACTCGCTGTTGAGGCCGATGATGCTGTCCATCAGTTCCTGAAGTTCGAGGGCTTTGCGGACGGGCTTGGCCACCCCGGAGAGCTGCCGGTAGGTCTGTACGAAGTCTATCAGGTTCTTGGAGGAGTCGGAAATGGTCTCCAGCCCTGCCTTCACGTCAAGCTCGCTGTGGCCGTTCTCGTCGAAGGACTTGGCCATTGCATCGGACAGCGACGCGATGGGGGACACCGTGTTCATTATCTCGTGGGTAAGCACACGGATTAGTTTGGTCCAGGAGTCCTGCTCGTGGGCCTGCCGCTGCTTTTCGAAAATGGTCCGGATGCGGTTGAGCGTACGGTTGAACTTGTTGTTGTCCCTGAAGCGGAAGTTGAGCTCCCCGTCCTCCAGGGCATCCATCATATAGGCCACCTTCCTGATGGCTTTGCGTCTGGCCCGGAGCGTAGCAAGCACTGCCACCACCACAGCGACTGCGACGGCAATGATTATGGTCCTATAATCCATATTTCTTCAGTTTCGCATAGAGGGTGGGTCTGCTGACTCCTAGGATCTTGGCTGCTGCGGAGATGTTTCCGTCGGTGCGCTCCATAGCCTCGCGCACCAGGCGTTCCTCCTCTGCCTCGCTGACGGCCTTTATGGTCGTGACGGCAGGTTTGGCCGCCTGCTCCAGCTGGATGTCGTCTGCGGTGAGCATATTGCCCTCGGAAAGGATCACGGCCTTTTCGATGCAGTTGCCAAGTTCGCGGATATTGCCGTTCCAGCGGCATTCGGTCAGCAGGGATGCGGCATCGGACGACAGGCCTCCAAGCGGACGGTGGTACTTCTCGGCGTAGCGTTCCAGGAACATCTGCGCCAGGGGGACGATGTCCTCCTTGCGCTCCCTCAGGGGCGGCAGAGAGATGTGGACGGTATTTATCCTGTAGTAGAGGTCTTCGCGGAAACGGCCTTCGCGGACCAGGGAGTCCAGGTCCATATTCGTCGCGCAGATCAGACGGATGTTCACAGGAATGGCCTCAGACCCGCCGACACGCACCACGTTGCGGTTCTGGAGCACCCTCAGCAGCTTGGCCTGCAGGTGGAGCGGGATGTTGCCGATCTCGTCCAGAAAGAGGGTTCCTCCGTCGGCCTGCTCGAATTTGCCGACGTGGTCTGTGTGGGCGTCGGTGAAGGCACCCTTCACGTGGCCGAAGAGCTCGCTTTCGAAGAGAGTCTCGGTGATGGCGCCGGCATCCACTGCCACCATCGGCTTGCCGCTCCTCAGGCTGTGGGAATGGATTTCCCTGGCCAGCACATCCTTGCCGGTGCCGTTCTCTCCGGTGATGAGGACAGTGGCGTCGGTGGGAGCTATCTTCTCTACGGTCCTGCGGATGGCGGCCATAGGCTTGGAGTTGCCCCAGAACATGGGATTGCCTGCCGAGCCAGCAATAGCGCTGTCAGCCCTGCCGGCCCCCGACCGGGCATCCCGTCCCATCGCCTTGCGGGCCTTGTCACGGGCTGAGGTCAGCACTTCGACCAGCTTGTCGTTATCCCAGGGCTTCACGATGAAGTCGAAAGCTCCGCGCTTCATTCCTTCCACCGCCAGCTGGATGTCGGCATAGGCCGTGAACAGCACCACTTCCACTTCGGGCATCATCTGCTTGATCTCACGGACCCAGTAGAGCCCCTCGTTGCCTGTGTTGATGCTTGTGTTGAAGTTCATGTCGAGCAGGACCACATCGGGCCTGAACTGCTCCAGAGACGATACCAGGGTGGCCGGGGAGGGAATGGTGCGCACCTGCCCGAAGTGCAGGGGCAGCAGTATCTCCAATGCCCGGCGGATTCCCAGATTGTCATCCACTACCAGTATCTTTCCTACTTTTGACGCCATAGCAACTGTAAAGAATCTTTACAAAGTTAGGCTTAACCCGCGAATAATCCAAGAGGAGAAAGGAGCACCAAAGGTGCGACCAGCTCCACAAAAAAAGGCAACCATAGCGGTTGCCTTTTTTTGTGGAGCACAGGAGAATCGAACTCCTGACCTTTTGAATGCCATTCAAACGCTCTACCAACTGAGCTAGTACCCCATTGCCTCGCAAAGGTAGCTTTTTTTTCTTGAATCGCAAATGTTAAGGAATGTTAGAGATTATTTGCGTACATTTGAGGAATAAATAACACTCATATGGATAACAAGTACAAGGGAACCCAGACCGAGAAAAATCTGGAAGCTGCATTCGCAGGTGAATCGCAGGCACGCAACAAGTATACCTATTTCGCATCTGTAGCGAAGAAAGAAGGTTACGAGCAGATTGCCGCACTCTTCCTCAAGACTGCGGAGAACGAGAAAGAACACGCAAAACTCTGGTTCAAGGAGCTCAACGGAATCGGCGACACAGCCGCCAACCTGGGCGCAGCCGCCGACGGCGAGAACTTCGAGTGGACAGATATGTATGAAAGTTTTGCCAAGACTGCCGAGGAAGAAGGCTTCAAGGCTCTTGCAGCCAAGTTCCGCGGAGTTGCAGCCATCGAGAAGCAGCACGAAGAGCGTTACCGCGCCCTGCTGAAGAATGTCGAGACTGCAGCCGTGTTCGAGAAGAGCGAAATCAAGGTGTGGGAATGCCGCAACTGCGGACATATCGTAGTGGGCAAGAAAGCTCCCCAGATCTGCCCTGTCTGCGCACATCCCCAGAGCTTCTTCGAGATACACGAAGCTAATTATTGATACCTTTGCAGTTGATGCTGTCCACCCTGGTTTTAGTCGCTCTACTGACAGTAGGAATATCCTTCCTGTGTTCGTTGCTGGAGTCTTCGCTCCTCTCGACGCCCCTTTCGTATCTGGCGATGAAGGAGGACGAGGGCTACAAGCCCGCAATACGCCTGAAGGAGTATAAGAGCGACATCGACCGCCCCCTGTCATCCATCCTCATCCTCAACACCATCGCAAACACGATGGGAGCCGCCGGAATCGGCGCCATAGTGGGGAAGATGTATGGCAGCGCCGCGGTCGGAATAGCCTCGGCGGTCGTCACTGTACTTATCCTCATCTTTTCCGAGATCATCCCCAAGAGCATCGGGGCCAACTATTGGAGGCACCTCATCCGCTTCACTGCAGGCACGATAAGGATCCTGATACTGATCACCTACCCGCTGGTAAGGATAGCAGAATGGATCACCGGCCTGATATCGCCGGAGAACCCGGACTATACCGTGACCCGCGAAGAGGTGACGGCAATGATCGACGAGGGGGAAGAGGACGGTGTGTTCGAAGCTGACGAGAAACGCATCATCCACAACATCATCCGTCTCGACGACATCACCGCCAAGGAGATTATGACTCCACGCGTGGTGGCTGCCATTGCGGCGGAGGAAATGACCATCCGCGAATTCTTCAAGGAGCAGGTCTTCCACCATCATTCGCGTATCCCCGTCTACAGGGGTGAAGATGACGAGTATATCACAGGTTACGTCCTCCTGGTCGAGGCTCTCGAGCTTATGGGCGACGACAAGTTCGATATGAAGCTCTCGGAGATCAAGCGCGACATCTCCTCGTTCCACGAGACTACGCCCATCAGCGATATCTGGGATGCCCTGGTGTCCAAGAAGGAGCACATCAGCGTCATCATCGACGACTATGGCTGCCTCCAGGGAATCGTCACGCTCGAGGACATCATAGAAACCACTACCGGCGTCGAGATCATCGACGAAATCGACGAGGCCTCCGATATGCAGGAGTATGCCAAGTCCCTCTGGATTAAGAGCAAGAAGAAAAAGAACAGATAATATGAAACGCATCCTTTCCGTAATGGCAGGGCTGTCACTGTGCCTTTTTGCAGCGGCGGCCCCCAAAGACACTGTTGTAGTCAAGAATTTCCGCTATGCCGGTCCTTTCGAGACAGGCGCTCCATTCTATGTGGACACAACCGATGTAAAAGGCAAAGCCTACAATGACACCAAGGCCCAGCTGGACGCAGCCTTCTCGCCCGACGTCCTGAACCACGCTTCAGTGGTCAGCTCTCTGCCTGCAATCAGCGATCGCAACCAGCTGCACTTCGCAAGCTTCAGCGTCGAGACTATGGACTTCGCCAAGGTCGACATCAACGTGGAAGGCATCAAGGACTGCAGGATATTCCTGGACGGCAAGAAGAATGAGAGCGGCAAGGCCAATCTCGAGCCCGGCACGCACGAAATCGTGATCAAGTACCTTACCGACAAGGAAAGTTCCGACGAAGGCATCGAGGTGTCAGTGGCCTCGGAGCAGAGCAAGTCGCTTCGCATCAGGGAAGACGGCCGCAGGATTTACTCCCTGGACCTCAATACCCAGCTCGAGGGCTGCGCCGGCGTCAGCCTTTCTCCCGGAGGCCTGTACTATTCGATAAGGCACTCCCTGATAAGCGATGACGGCAGGTCTACCGCATTCACGGAAGTGTTCGACACCGCTACCGGAGAACTCCTGATCCACACGGCCGACGCCATACGATGGATGCCGACACGCGACGAATACTACACAACCCAGAGAACCGTCGACGGACGCAACCTGGTGAGTGTGGACCCCCGCACCAAGAAAGAGACAGTAATCGTGAAGAACGTTCCTGACGGCCGTTACGAAATAGCCCCGACGGAGGATTTCCTCATATACACGATGACTCAGGAAGGCCCCAAGGAGGGTGACGTCCACCAGATCCTCACTCCCGACGACCGACAGCCCGGCTGGCGCGACCGCAGCTATATATCGCTCTATGACATTGCTACCGGAATGATGAGACAGCTGACCTTCGGATACCACGACAGCTATCCGATGGACTTGTCAGATGACGGCCGCTACCTTCTCTTCTCTGTGAGCAGGTACGACCTCAGCAAGAGACCGACAAGCTACTCTTCGGTCTATCTGATGGACCTTCAGACATCTCAGGTTGAATGCCTCATAGAAAAGGACGGCTTTGTAGGCGGCGGACAGTTCTCGCCCGACGGCAAGCAGATCCTGTTCAGGGGAAGTCCCGAGGCTTTCGACAAGATAGGAATGGTGCTTCCGGAAGGCAGGATTCCCAACGCCTATGACTACCAGCTCTATCTGTTCGACATTGCGAGCAAGAAGGTGACTCCGCTCACCAAGAACTTCGACCCCTCTCCGCAGAGCGTAGTGTGGAGCCGCTACGACGGCAAGATCTACTTCTCGGCCGAAGACAAGGACTGCTACAACCTTTTCCGCCTCGATCCCCGCAACGGCAGGTTCGAGAGGCTGGACAACAAGGACAGCCACCTGGACTATTTCGCCATCGCGCTCAAGTCGCCTGCACTGATTTATTCGGGAGACAACCTCGACACTCACGACAAGGCATATCTGATGGATACCAAGACGGGAAAGCAGAAGCTCGTATGCGACTTCCACGAAATCGGCTTCAGCGACGTGGACGTGGCCCAGGGCGGCGAATATGAATTCACCAGCAGCCGCGGCGACCGCATCAACGGCTTCTATGTGCTTCCGGCCAATTTCGACCCTTCGAAGAAATACCCGATGATAGTCCACTACTACGGCGGCTGCTCTCCGAGCCTTAAATATTTCGCCGGCTCATATTCTCCGCATCTCTATTCCAGCCAGGGCTATGTGTTCTATGTGGTCAATCCCTCGGGAGCTTCCGGCTTCGGACAGGAGTTCGCATCAAGGCACGTGAACACTGCCGGTGACGGTGTCGCAGAGGACATCATCGAGGGCGTAAAGCACTTCTGCGCCGACCATCCCTTCGTCGACGCCAGCAAGGTGGGCTGCTTCAGCGCTTCATACGGCGGCTTCATGACTCAGCTGCTGCTGGCCAGCACTGACATATTTGCCACCGGTATCTCGCACGCCGGCATCAGCGACCACACCAGCTACTGGGGCGAAGGCTACTGGGGCTATTCATACAGCGAGGTGAGTATGGCTGACAGCTATCCCTGGACAAGGAAGGACCTCTATGTGGACCGCAGCCCCCTCTATTTTGCCGACAAGATCAAGGATCCCATCCTCTTCCTCCACGGCTCTGCCGACACCAACGTTCCGATAGGAGAGAGCATCCAGATGTTCACCGCAATGCAGCTGCTGGGAACCGAGAGCGCTTTCGTGGTCGTTGACGGAGAGAACCACGGCATCAGCGATTACGCCAAGAAACGCCAGTGGCTCCGCACCATCTCGGCCTGGTTCGCAAAATACCTGAAGGACGACAGCACCTGGTGGGACGAGCTCTATCCGCCCAAGGAGCTATGATGAGCGGCCGGACAGCTTCTTGAACAAAGCTACGGCAGCGGCCGGAATCGGCCATACAAGGATATAGAAGGCAATGAAAAGCAGGCACATCGGCACGATGTCGCAAAGCATCATTGCCTTCTCCTGTTTCGATTCGTGGGGAGTGATCACGCGGAAATACAGCCTCGCAAGCTGGGTGATATGATTCCACTGCGAGACGAGGGCGACTGCCCAGACGATGATGAGTATTATGTACCACATATCCGCCGATTTCCTTTCTGAAGGTAAAGTTGACAATTATTATTAAATTTGTCAAAACTACAAATAACAATACGATATGTACAGCGATCCCAAAGATTGTCTCTATTGCACAAATAATGAGACCCTACACAACCTGATGATAGAAATTGCCCATCTGGGCGTATCCCGCGCGTTCCTCTTCAAGGAGCAGACCTACCACGGCCGCTGCCTGGTGGCATACGACGGTCACGTGAACGACCTGAACGAACTTTCAGACGAGCAGCGCAATGCCTTTATGGCAGATGTGGTGAGGATGACCCGTGCGATGCAGAAAGTCTTCAATCCCGAGAAGATCAACTACGGCGCCTACAGCGACAAGCTCTGCCACCTGCATTTCCATCTCGCTCCCAAGTATGTCGACGGTCCGGACTATGGCGGAGTTTTCCAGATGAACCCCGGAAAGGTGTATCTGAGCGACGCCGAGTATGCGGAGATGATAGAGAAACTGCGCGCAGTCCTGTAGTTCCGTTCAGCTCAGGACATAAAAAAAAGACGCCCGAAAGGACGTCTTTTTTTTGTATGCAGTGATTGTTATTTCACTTCTTCGAAGTCTACGTCTTCGGCACCGCCGTTGCTGCTTGAGCTGTCAGAGCCTGAAGCGCCTGCACCGGGATTGAAACCAGCGTCGCCGGGGTTGAAGCCTGCGCCGGGATTTGCACCCTGGCCGGCCTGGGCTGCACGGGCCATATCCTCAGAAGCAGCGTGCCATGCATTGTTGAGGTCTTCAGTGGCTTTCTCGAGCCTTGCGATGTCAGGAGTGCGGCCTGCATCGTATTCATCCTTGGCTGCACGGTAGGCCTCCCTGAGGGCTGCAAGAGATGAGTCGATGACGCCTTTCTTGTCAGCAGGGATCTTGTCGCCGTAGTCCTTGAGGTTCTTCTCGCTCTGGAAGATCATAGCGTCGGCTGCGTTGATCTTGTCGACCATTTCCTTCTTTGCCTTGTCGGCTGCCTCGTTGGCCTTGGCTTCGTCGCGCATACGCTTGATCTCGGCGTCGCTCAGGCCTGATGAAGCCTCGATGCGGATCTTCTGCTCCTTGCCTGTGGCTTTAT
>JAGCFF010000031.1 GCA_017650285.1 Bacteroidales bacterium | reverse complement strand
ATACACAACGGCAAGACTCTCTACAATCTGCGTCCGGCCCTCAACGAGAAGCAGCGCATAGTCGATTTCGGCGGCGCGAGTCTCACCAAGGAACTGGTGGACATCGAGGTGGAGACGTCTATGGTAAAGATCAGAGGTTTCGTCGGAGCCCCTGCGGAAGCCCGCAAGGTGCAGGGCAACCAGTATTTCTTCGTGAACGGCCGCTATTTCCGCAGTCCCTATCTCCACAAGGCAGTATGCAAGCCCTACGAAAACCTGCTCAAGGAAGGCAGTTCACCTTCCTATTTCATTTTTTTCGAAGTTGACCCGTCGGCCATCGACGTGAATATCCACCCTGCCAAGACAGAGGTGAAGTTCGAAGACGAGCCGATGATATTCGAGATATTGAGCGTCACGGTCCGCAAGGCCCTCGGCCAGAATGCATTCACTCCGAGCCTCGATTTCGACCAGGTGCCGTCCATCGAGTTCCCTTCGATGACCAAGGACGCTCCGAGATACACCGCTCCTCCGAAAATCGACTACAATCCGCTTTTCGATCCGTTCGAGCAGGAGCGCCGTATGCCTGCCGACATCCCTGTGCAGGTTCCCGCAGATGTTCCTGCAGCCTCAGAAAGGCCTGTGCTGACGTTCGGATCAAGGTATGTCGCCGTGCCGGTGGCTGACGGCCTGATGGTGATAGACATCCCCAGGGCTAGGGAGAGGATTCTTTATGAGGAGTATTTCCCCCTGCTGGCGGAAAGGCATCCCGTCACGGAGCAGTCGCTCTATCCCCTGAGCCTGGACCTCAGCCCCGAAGACCACGACCTGGCGCTGGAGAATGCGGACCTGTTCGCAAGGCTGGGATTCGACCTGCGCGACCTCGGGCAGAACTCGATAGTCCTCTACGGACTTCCTTCGGGTATGGGCACCGACGCGCGTGGAGTCGAAGAAGCGGTGGCGATGATAATAGATGACATAAGGAAAGGCGCCCTCGGCGACGATGCGGCCCGCGATGCTGCCACTTTGGCACATTCGGTGGCTTTTGCAGACAGCAGGAGCATCGGCCAGGCCGGGGCACAATTGTTGGTAAGACAACTGCTTGACTGCCGGCAGCCCGAGACGGCTCCTTCCGGAGGCAGTACCTACACTGTCATTACTGATGAAGATATAGAGAAGCGATTATGAGCAATTTCTGGAGAATGGTGACCCCTGTGGTCAAGAACCTTATAATCATAAACACCGTGATGCTGCTGGGCTCGATGCTCATCGGGGACAAAGCCTATGAGTACCTGGCCCTGTTCCCCTTCGAATCCCATTACTTCAAGGGGTATCAGATGGTTACGCATATGTTTATGCACGGAGGCTTCTGGCATCTGTTCTTCAATATGTACACCCTGATGATCTTCGGCACCGCGCTGGAGAGGATGTGGGGAGGAAAGAAATTCCTGCTGTTCTATTTCGTGACAGGACTCGGCGCCGCACTCTGCCACAACCTCGTGCTGCATCTCCAGATAGAGCATTTCACCGCGATAGGCGAGACCGCAAAGGCCGCTGCAGCGATGGTGACACCCACCGTAGGAGCCTCGGGAGCCATCTACGGCGTGCTGCTGGGCTACGCGATGCTCTTCCCCAACCACGTGCTGCAGCTCATATTCCCGCCCGTGGCAATGAAGGCCAAATGGTTCGTGATCATTTTCGGTGCCATCGAGCTGCTGACCGGACTCACCGGAATGGGCGGAAACATAGCCCACTTCGCTCATCTCGGCGGTATGCTCTTCGGCCTGCTGCTGATACTCTACTGGAAGAAGAAAAAGAGAATGTACTACTAGTATGCCGAGGGTTCGCAAATATCAGAACAAGACAGAGTCCCAGTGGGGCAAGGCAGGTAAGAAGGAGATGCTCCTGAGCCGCTTCTCCCTCAAGGATTTCCTGCTGAACCTTTTCGCCCTTGCCGGGGCGGTGGCGCTCGTGCTGTCCTACATATCCGTCTACCTCGAGCCTTCCGAGCTGTCTTCAGTGCTGATGTTCTTCGGACTCTACTTCCTGCCCATCCTGTTTTTCAACGTCATAATCTTCCTGATAGCCCTCTTCCGGCTCAAGTCGGTCGCCTTCCTGACGCTGATCGCGATGCTGCCGACGCTGTTCTATGCTGACCTGTTCGTCAAGTTCAACAAGAACGAGACGGTTCCCGAAGGCGAACCGGTCAAGATGATTACCTACAATGTGGGCAGGATGCGCCTGTCGAGGGACGGCCTCGAGTTCGTGGCCAACACCGACAGGATAGAGAAATTCATCGAGCTCGAGCGTCCTGACATCGTGTGCATGCAGGAGTTTATGATGCGTAACAAGGACGAATACCAGCAGTTCGTTCCCGGACTGCCCTTCCGCAGGGAGTTTGTCTTCGGCAACGACGAGCTCTGCGGCAACGTGATACTCAGCCGCTATCCCATCACCGGCAGCGGAGTCATAAAGTTCGAAGACAGCCACAATATGTGCGTTTGGGCCGACATCGACCTGGACGGGGACAAGATAAGGGTCTACAACTGCCATCTGCAGTCTTCCACCATCTCGTTCACCAGCCTGATCCAGCGCATAGCCACCAAGGGTGAACTGACGAACGAGATAAGGGAGGTCCACGAGAAGCTGCGCAATTCCAACAAGCTGCGCGCCCAGCAGGTGGAGGACATCCTTGCCCACTGCAGCCAGTGCGAATACCCTGTCGTGATATGCGGCGACTTCAACGATACGCCCGTTTCGCACACCTATTACAAGCTCCGCAAAGGCCGCAAGGACAGTTTCGCCGAGGCCGGTAACGGATTCGGGGCCAGCTATTCCTATCTGTGGCCGCTGCTGAGGATTGACTATATCCTCTTCCCCAAGGAATACTCGGCATTCCAGAACGAAATCAAGAGAGAAATCTTTTCTGACCACTATCCGGTCAGCACTTACATATACAGATAGATTATGGAAGAAGACCTCAAACAGGAAATAGAAGCTGCCGTCAAGGTCCTCAAGGAAGGCGGTGTGATACTGTATCCCACCGACACCGTATGGGGCATAGGCTGCGATGCCGCCGACAAGGATGCAGTGGCAAGGGTTTTTGAAATCAAGGAGCGCGAAGATGCGAAGAGCCTGATCACGCTTGTGGCCGATGCGGATATGATCGGCCGCTATGTAAAGGTCATCCCCCAGATGGCCATAGAGCTTATCGAAGTCAACGACAAGCCGATGACCATCATCTATCCCGGGGCTATGGGCCTGGCCGAGAATGTCGTGGCCGAAGACGGAAGCGCAGGCATCAGGGTGCCCCAGAGCGAATTCTGCAGGCAGCTGTGCCGCCGTTTCGGAGGAGCCATAGTTTCTACCTCCGCGAACATTTCCGGCGAGGAGGCTCCCGCATCTTTCGAAGACATCAACGCTGCCATCCTTGACGCCGTGGACCATATCGTGGATCCTTTCTACGAAGAAGGGGCCACAGGCGTTTCTTCGCAGATAATAAAGGTCGGACTCGACGGCGAGATAAAAGTCATCAGGGAATAACGGAGATGGAACTGTTCTATTCGAGGGATATCGCAGACGGAGGCCGCACGCTCGACCAGGAGGAGAGCAACCACTGCATCAGGGTGCTGCGCCATTCTGCCGGAGACGTCATCCACGTGGTGGACGGACGCGGCGGTATCTACGAATGCAGGATAGACAATGCATCCCCGAAAGCCGTCGGTTTTACGGTGCTCAAGGTCGAGGAGGGCTATGGCTCCCATCCCTACAGGCTGCATATGGCAGTCGCCCCTCCGAAAAATATCGACCGTTTCGAATGGTTCGCCGAAAAGGCCACAGAGATAGCCGTGGACAGGATCACCCCGCTGTTCGGCGACTATTCCGAGAGGAAGGTTTTCAAGAAAGAGCGCTGCGAGCGGATCGTGATAGCTGCCGCCAAGCAGTCCCATAAGGGTGCCGTGCCCCAGGTGGATGATGCCGTGTCGGTCAGGGAGTTCCTGCAGCAGCCTTTCGAAGACGGAACTGCAAAGTTCATATGCTACTGCGGCGACACGGAATTCCTGGGTGTGGAAAAGATTTCGATCCGGGAGGCGATGTCGAAGGCAGGCGGCGACAGGTATGCGATAATGATAGGTCCTGAAGGCGATTTCAGCCGTGACGAGATGCGTCTGGCCGTGGACAAGGGCTGGCAGCCCGTCTCGCTTGGGGCATCGAGACTCCGCATCGAAACTGCGGCGCTAACGGCAGTGGCGGCAGTGTATCTGAAACATATGGCTTGACAGCCTGATAACAAAAAAACCGGTGCGAAACCGGTTTTTTGTTGAGGTAGACGGGCTCGAACCGCCACTAAGAGGACCAGAATCTCTTGTGCTGCCATTACACCATACCTCAATGGTAGACCTCTACTGGTCAAAAGTGTGGCAAAGGTATAAAAAATTATTATTTCTCCAACAAAACTGTTGCATAAGATGCAACTCCTTCTTCTCTGCCCACAAAACCAAGCTTCTCGGTAGTTGTCGCTTTCACAGAAATGCAGTCCTTGTCGACTTTCAGCACGGAGGCGATCTTTTCCCGCATCTGTATGATGTAAGGAGCGATTTTCGGCCTCTGGAGCAACAGTGTTATGTCGGCATTGACAAGCCGCCATCCTCTCTGTGCAACAAGGTCTGCAACCCGTGAAAGCAATAGGCAACTGTCGATATTCGAATATTGAGCGTCGGTATCAGGAAAATGATGCCCGATGTCACCCAGCGCCAGCGCTCCCAGCATAGCGTCGCACAGGGCGTGTAGGATCACGTCACCGTCGGAATGCGCCACGCATCCTTTGGAATTGTCTATCTCCACGCCGCCAAGCACAAGGCGGTAGCCCGGGGCCAGGACGTGGACATCATATCCGTTGCCAACTCTGTAAGTGCCCATATTATTTGTCAGCAGTTCCCTTGATAGTCTTGATGCGGCCGTCGGGTTCGTACTCGAGTTCCACGACCTTGAGGCTGCGGAGCCAGGTGACGCCGTTGCTGGGCACGCAGTCGTGGTGGAAGAGATACCATTTGCCCTTGTATTCCACGATGCAGTGGTGTGTGGTCCAGCCTACGACCGGAGTGAGGATGACACCCTGGTATGTGAACGGACCGTAAGGGTTGTCGCCTATGGCGTAGCAGAGGAAGTGGGTGTCACCGGTAGAGTATGAGAAATAATACTTGCCGTTGTATTTGTGAACCCACGTGGCCTCGAAGAAGCGGTGAGGGTCGCCGTGCTTGAGAGGGTTGCCGTCAGCGTCCAGGATCTGCACGTCGCGCGGAGCCTCTGCGAACTGCAGCATATCGTCCGACAGCTTTGCGATCTTGGGGCAGAGTGCAGGCTCGTCGTCGGCAGGGAGCTTGATGGGCTCGATGGCGTCGTTGTTGCGGTAGCGCTGCAGCTGGCCCCCCCAGATGCCTCCGAAATAGAAATAATACTCTCCCTTGTCCTCCAGGATGCAGTAGTCGATACTGTATGAGCCACGGATCGGGTCGGGCTGGGGAATGAACGGACCGGTCGGGCTGTCTGCAACGGCAACGCCGCAGCGGAAGATATGGGTCTTGTCCTGTGCCGGGAAATAGAGGTAGTCTTTGTCGCCTTTCTTGGCGATGTCGCAGTCCCAAAGGTGGCATTTTGCCCACGGAATGT
>JAGCFF010000184.1 GCA_017650285.1 Bacteroidales bacterium | reverse complement strand
TACCAGTTTTTATCTTTTTGCTTGCTCCTGGCTTTCAGAGCCTTTTCCCTGTTGACCTTCTCCTGGGTCTGCTTCTCCTGCTCCTGGATGGCCTGCAGCATCTGCTGGGCGGCCTGAGGGCTTATCTTGGGCTGCTCACCGCTCTGGTTCTGCTGGTTCTGCTGATCCTGGTTCTGGTCGTTATTGTCCTGATTCTGATCTTGGTTCTGATCCTGCTGATCCTGATTCTGGTCGTTGTTCTGGTCCTGATTCTGATTCTGATCCTGGTTCTGGTCTTGATTCTGATTCTGGTCCTGGTTCTGGTCCTGTCCGCCTCCGCCCTGCTGCTCGTTCTCGAGCATCTTCTGGGCGTATGCCAGATTGCTCTTGGCATCCATATCGTCAGGATTGCGGCGGAGCGAATTCTTGAAAGCCTCGACGGCAGCCTGCCAGTTGCGCTGCTTCAGGAACGAATCGCCCTGGTTGAAATAGCTCTCAGCTCCGTGTCCTGCACGGTCGAGCGAGTCGCTCACGGCCGCATAGTAACGGTCAGCCTCGGAATAATTCTCCATACGGTAGTAGGTGTTTCCGAGGTTGAAATTGGCAGCGTTAGAAAGAGAATCCTTGAGCAGAGCCTTCTTGTAGGCTATCTCCGCATCCTGGAAGTTCTCTTTCTTGAACTCACGGTTGCCCTGGCGAACATCCCTGCGGTCGGTCTGGCCGAACGAGGGAACAGCCGCGGCAATCATCAGCATCAATATGATCAGTCTTCTGCACATATCACTTGAAAAGTTTTTTGGCGGTCTTGCGGTTTCCTATCAGCATCTCGAGGATGAAGAAGAACAGCGCTATCGCGAAGAAGTACATATACTGCTCGTTGAAATCCTCGAACACTATACTGCTGAATTCCTGCTTCTCGATGTTCTTGATGTCTTCAAGGATCGGATTCAGACCGAACTCGCTGTTGCCGGCCTTGACGTATTCGCCTTTTCCGACATCAGCTATTTCCTTAAGTATCTGCTCGTTGAGCCTGGTAACGACGATGTTGCCCTCCTTGTCGCGGAGCAGACTGCCATTGACTGTTATCGGCTGGCCGGCAGTAGAACCAACGCCGATGGTATATATCCTTATTCCCTCTTCAGCCACGGCCTTCGCGGTCTCCACGGCATCGCCTTCGTGGTCTTCACCGTCGGAAATCACGATGATCGCACGGCTGTTCGCACTCTGGCTGCTGAAGCTCTGGGCAGACATTATCAAGGCCTGCGAGAGGTCGGTTCCCTGGATGGGGACAGACTCGGTGCTTATGCTGTTGAGGAATACCTTGGCTGAAACATAGTCGGTGGTGATGGGAAGCTGGATGAAACTCTCTCCGGCGAATATCACCAGACCGATGCGGTCGCCCTGCAGCTTGTCCACTATCCTTGAGATGGCCAGCTTGGCCCTTTCAAGACGGTTCGGGGAATAATCCTCGGCAAGCATAGAGTTCGACACGTCGAGCGCAATCATAATCTCCACGCCCTTGGTCTGCCTCTCAGCAAGGCGGGCTCCCATCTGCACGCGGCAGAGGCCGAGCACGAAGAACAGGAAGGCTATCGAGAAGAAGGTCACCTTCAGCCAGCCGCGTCCGTTCGACACTTCCGGCATCAGCTGCTCCACGACCTCGGGATCGCCGAAGCGGGCCAGGCGCCGCTTCTTGAATTTCAGGTAGGCCTTGTAGGCCACGAAGAAAAACGGGATGAGCAGCAGCAACAACAGATATTGGCTTTGAGCTACATATATCATTACGGCAGCCTCCTTATTATGAAGAATTTGAAGAGAACCTCAAGCAACAGGGCTACCAGCGCCCAGATTGCGAACTTCATGAACAGTTCGGTATACACCGGGAAGCTGTCCACCGTGATGCGGCTCTTCTCCATCTGGTTGATTTCGTTGTATATCTCCAGCAGCTTGGTATTGTCCGTGGCGCGGAAATACTTGCCGCCGGTCTGGTCGGCGATGTTCTTGAGCAGCGGCTCGTCGATCTCCACATCGACATCCATCATCCTGATTCCGAGCGGAGTCATCATAGGATACGGAGCCTTGCCCATCGCACCTACGCCGATCGTATAGACTCTGATGCCGTAGGTCTTGGCGATCTCGGCAGCCATAGCTGGTGTAATCTCGCCGCTGTTGTTCACACCGTCGGTGAGCAGGATCACAACCTTGCTCTTGGCGTCGGAATCCTTGAGGCGAGCGACTGCTGTGGCAAGACCGTTGCCGATGGCGGTACCGTCATCGATCAGGCCTGTCTGGATGTCCTTCATCATATTGATGAGGGTGGCGCGGTCCGAGGTGACGGGGCACTGGGTGTAGCTCTCTCCCGCGAACACGACTATGCCGATGCGGTCGGCAGGTCTCGAAGCTATGAACTCAATGGCTATGTCCTTGGCGGCACCGATCCTGTCGGGCTTGAAGTCACGGGCAAGCATAGAGGTCGAGACGTCCATATCGAGGACGATGTCGATACCTTCTGTGTCAGTCTGCTCGAATGACTCGGAAGAGCGGGGCCTTGCAATGGCAACGATTATCAGCGCCAGGGCTATGGTCCTGAGTATGAACGGGACGTGACGCAGGAAACGCTTGAAGTTCTGGCCCTTCACCTGCCAGCCGTCGAAGTTCGACACGGTCATCGAAGGTGACTTGCCCTTCAGCTCCCTGTAGACATACAGGGCGATCAGCGGCAGGAGCAGGAACTCCAGAAAGAGCAGGTTCGGATATTCAAAAAACATCACTCATCCCCTCCTTCTTCTTCAAGCTGCGACACGTAGGTCGAATTGACGAACTGGACGGCATCCGGAATCGTCTCTTCGTTCTCCTCGGCCGAAGCTTCGTATTTGGCAAACTTCACAAGGTCGGCACGGCCGAAGAGCTTCTCCATCTTGTCGAACGTACCGGGCTCGATGTCCTGCTTCTTCAGGTCTTCAAGCATTTCACCCGAAGGCCTTTCCATAGTCATAATGCCGAAACGCTCCGAGATGTAGTACCTCAAGGTGTCTGTAACAGCAGTGTAGAACTGCTTCTGCTTGTTGTTCTGCCACAGCTTCTGCTTGCGGATCTTCTCGAGGTCGCGGAGAGCCACGATGTGCGGCGGATCCTTCTGGACCGGCTTGCCGAACAGCGTCAGGTTGTTGCGGCGGGCGTTGATCAGCCTTATGACGAGATATACCAGTGCAGCGATCAGCAGGGCCAGCAGCAGCCAGGGCAGGATTTCCTTGAATGTAAGAGGGTATCCTATCTGGCCCTTGATGTCCTTTATGACATATGTGGCAGTGTCGATCGGAATGGTGTTGACATACAGCTCGGGGCCCTTGTAGAGCAGTGAATCGACCTCACCCGTCGAGTTCTGGATGAGCGCCAGCAGCGGAGGCAGCGCATAGCTGCCGCTGTCGAAGCTGGTAATGGTCATATGGGCCTGGATATCCACCTTCCCCTTCTTGATGGAAAGGGTGTCGAAGGTCATACCCTTGATGGTCTCGACGCCGGGAGCAAGCTGCTCGCTCCTGGAGGCGATGAGGAAGCCGTCGCCTTCGTTCATCTGAAGGTCGAGGATCAGCTCCACCTGGTCTCCGATGAGGATGGAGTCCCTGCTGAGACGTGAGAAACGGGTAGTGTCGACCTGGGCCGACGCCACCGTACTTATAATCAATATCGCAATAAACAGCAATCCTTTCTTCATGTCAAGCCCTGTGTTTGAATAACGATATCAGTTCTTTCACATAGTCCTGGTCAGTGGCGATGTCCACCGAATCGACGCGGTACCTGCGGAGCACCTGCTTTGTCTTCTCCTGCACTTCGGCATTCCATTTATGGTAGGAGTCACGCATCGCTTTCGAAGAGGTGTCGACCCACATCTGACGGCCGGTCTCGGCGTCCAGGACGTTTATAAGTCCGACCGGGGGAAGTTCGCGCTCCCTGCGGTCATAGATGTTTATGACGGATATGTCGTGCCTGTCGGCTGCCACCTTCATAGCATCCTCCCAACGGGGATTGCGCTCAGCGTCGACGTCTATCATATCCGACAGCAGGAACGCCGTGCATTTCTTCTTGATGGCATTCGTAAGGAACTCGAGGGCGGCGGCGATGTCGGTGCCTTTCTCCTCGGGCTCGAACTCCACCAGATCCCTTATTATATGCAGCAGATGGCTGCGTCCCTTCTTCGGCGGGATGAACTTCTCCACCTTGCTGCTGAAGAACAGGGCTCCGACCTTGTCGTTGTTGATGGAAGCGGAGAACGACAGCACTGCGGCAACCTCGGCCATAAGGTCTCTCTTGAGCCTTGTGGTGGAACCGAAGAAACGGGAGCCGCTCACATCGATGAGCAGCACCACCGTCAGTTCCCTCTCCTCTTCGAATATCTTGACGTAGGGCGTATTGTACCTGGCCGTTACATTCCAGTCCATATTGCGCACGTCGTCGCCGTACTGATATTCACGAACCTCGCTGAAGGCCATACCGCGTCCCTTGAAGGCGCTGTGGTACTCGCCCGCAAATATCTGGTGCGACAGGGACTTCGTCTTGATCTCTATCTTCCGGACCTTCTTGAGTAATTCTGTTGAATCCATTACGGAACTTCTACTGCATTAAGGATATCTGTGATAATCTGTTCTGAAGTGACATTCTCTGCCTCTGCCTCGTAGGTAAGGCCGATACGGTGGCGAAGCACGTCGTAGCATACGGCCCTCACGTCCTCGGGGATGACATATCCGCGACGGTGGATGAATGCGTATGCCTTGGCGGCCAGCGACAGGCTGATGCTTGCCCTGGGCGAACCGCCGAACGAAATCATGCTCGACAGCTTCGACAGGCCGTAGTCGGCAGGAGTACGGGTGGCGAATACTATGTCCACTATGTATTTCTCGATCTTCTCGTCCATATATACGTCACGCACGACCTTCCTGGCGCGCATTATGTCGTCGGTCTTGAGGACGGTCGACGGGCGCGGGAACTCGCCTGCATTGTTCATACGTATGATCTGCTTCTCTTCGTCCTTGCCGGGATAGCCCACGACAACCTTCAGCATGAAACGGTCGACCTGAGCCTCGGGCAGCGGGTAGGTTCCCTCCTGTTCGATGGGGTTCTGGGTCGCCATCACGAGGAAAGGCTCGGGAAGCTTGAAGGTCTCTTCACCGATGGTCACCTGACGCTCCTGCATAGCCTCGAGCAGCGCGCTCTGGACCTTTGCGGGGCTACGGTTGATCTCATCAGCCAGCACGAAGTTGGCGAACACCGGACCTTTCTTTATCTGGAACTGTTCCGTCTTCTGGCTGTAGATCAGAGTACCGATGACGTCGGCCGGAAGCAGGTCGGGAGTGAACTGAATACGGCTGAACTGGGCATCCATTATCTGAGCCAATGTGTTGATGGCCAAAGTCTTTGCCAGGCCGGGGACACCTTCCAGGAGGATATGGCCGTCGGCCAGCAGTCCTATGAGCAGATTCTCCACCAGATTCTTCTGGCCGACAATCACCTTGCCCATCTCCATACGGATCACATCGACGAATGCACTCTCCTGCTGGATACGGTCGTTAAGTTCTTTGATATTTACACTGTCCATATTGTAAAAATGTTTGTATTTTTGTGTGATTAAGCGTCAAAATTACTCATTTTCTTTCAATGTAAGGCATCGATGAGGCTTTTCGTTTCTCTGGCATATGACGGCAGCAATTACGCCGGATGGCAACGGCAGGACAATGCTCTGAGCGTTCAGCAAGTCCTCGAAGAAGCACTCTCCACCGTCCTCTCGGAGAAGATCTCGGTGACCGGTGCAGGACGCACCGATGCGGGAGTCAGCGCCAGCTGCTATTATGCCCATTTCGACACTGACATTGAAATCAAAGAGCCGAAGACGCTTTTATACAAATTAAATGCCATCACCCCTGCTGACATCGTCATTAATTGCCTCTACAAAGTAGCCGATGACGCCCACGCCAGGTTCGATGCGACAAGCCGCAGCTACAGCTACCGGCTCCATACAGTGAAAGACCCGTTTGCACATATGTCAAGCTACTGCAAGTTCGATCTCGATATGGATGCGATGAACGAAGCGGCCGGCTATCTCATCGGCGAGCAGGACTTTTCCTCACTGGAAAAAACCGGCGGCAACAACGCCACTTCGATCTGCAGGGTGACACGTGCGTCATGGCAGAGGACGGCTCCCTGCCATTATGTCTTCAACATCACTGCCAACCGCTTTCTCAGGAATATGGTGAGGGCAGCCGTTGGCACGCTTTTGGAGGTGGGTAGACACCGTCAGCAGCCCGAGTGGGTGGCCGAGGTGCTTGCAGGCCGCGACCGCTGCTCTGCAGGACAGAGCGCCCCCGCAGTCGGACTGACGCTTACAGACATAACATATCCGTATCCCCTCATTGCATTGAAATAATCAAAAACTAAAACCAATATGCTTTTAACATTACTCCAATCCTCAACTGACGTAACCGCCGCTGCTGTCAGCGGAGCCCAGGAAGAGCTTTCACTGTCACTCCTGTCCCTTGCCGCCAAAGGTGGCTGGCTGATGATCGTACTCGCCATCCTTTCAATCATCGCGATCTATATTTTCGCTGAGCGACTGTTCGCCATCAACTATGCCGGCAAGATCGACAAGAACTTCACCAAGGACATTACAGACTACATCCTCGAAGGCAAGAAGAAATCTGCGCTGGCTCTCTGCAAGAAGACAGACTCCCCCATCTCACGTATGGTCGAGAAAGGCATCGAGAGGATAGGAATGCCTCTGGCTGATATCCAGACAGCCGTCGAGAATGTCGGCAACCTCGAAGTTGCCAAGCTCGAGAAAGGCCTGCCTCTGCTGGCCACCATCGCCGGCGGTGCTCCGATGATCGGTTTCCTCGGTACCGTTATGGGTATGGTCCAGGCTTTCTTCAATATGTCCAATGCAGGTAACAACATCGACATCACACTGCTCTCAGGCGGTATCTACACCGCTATGATCACGACTGTCGGCGGTCTGTTCGTCGGTATCCTTGCTTACTTCGGATACAACTACCTCACCTCCCGGGTTTCCGACGTAGTGTTCAAGATGGAGAACACCACCATCGAGTTTATGGATGCCCTGAACCAGAAGGGCGATTCTGGCATCGAAGAGTCTTCTACCCTTGACTTAGCAGAATAGTGTTATGGCAATAAAACGCAAAACAAAAGTTGACAGCTCTTTCTCGATGTCGTCTATGACCGACATCGTCTTCCTGCTGCTCATCTTCTTCCTTGTAACTTCAACGTTGATCAACCCCAACGCCCTGAAGCTCCTGCTCCCCAAGAGCACCGGTCAGGTTTCAGCAAAAGCCACGGTCAGCGTTTCTATAAAGCACTATCCGCAGCTTAATTCAGTCACCTACCACATCAACGGCAACCCCGATCCCGTGGCATTCAACGACATCGAAGGCATCATCGAGCCGCTCCTCGCAGACCAGGATGAACCTACCTTCTCGATCTATGCCGACGAGACCGTTCCCGTCAAGGAAGTCGTAGCCCTGATGAACATAGCGAAGCGCAACAACTACAAAGTAATAATGGCAACATCACCGGAATAGCATTCCGGACAGCATAACAGCGATGAACCCTACAACCAGATCAAAGCCAATCGGAATAGTATCCACGGTACTGTTCAACGGACTGCTTGTGCTTGGCGGATCCATCGCAGGACTTCCCTACCTCTATCCGCCGCCGCCCGAGACTACCACCGTGATCGAGTTCGAAGCCGATGAGGAGCTCGAGGAGCAGAGGATAGAAATGGGTGCCGACATTCAGCCCCGCAGCGAGAATGCCGATCCTACCCAGGATGTCAGGCTGGTCCAGAATTCACAGGCCCCCATACAAGGCACAAGAGCCAACGAATCCCGCGAAACTACCGTGGGCACAGAGGGTGATGTAGAGATTCCCGAGCCCGAGAGGGACCACGAGATCGACCAGAGGGCTCTCTTCCCTTCTGCTGACAACAGCGACAAGGACACTCTCGCAGCCCAGGTGGCCGACCGTGTGACGGACGCGCTCTCGCCCGGTCACGCACAGGGCAACACCCGCGTCGGCAATCCCGAGGGAGAGCCTACCGCCAAGCTTGAGGGACGAAGCGTTATGGGCAGCCTTCCCCTGCCCATCAAGGACAACATCCAGAAATCGGGTGTCGTGGTTGTCCGCATATACGTCAACCGCGACGGTACCGTCACTTCTGCCGTAGCCGGCGAGCAAGGCACCACCGTAACCGACAAGACACTCTGGGACAACGCCGTGGCTGCGGCCAAGAGGGCCAAGTTCAATGTATCCCGCAACGCCCCCGAATCGCAGAGAGGCACTATCACATACGTTTTCAATCTCCGTTAACATATGGTAAAGAAATTACTTGTCATCCTTTCTGCAGTGCTGCTGCTTGCATCCTGCGGAAAGAAGAAGTATGATGTATATCTGTTCATAGGCCAGTCGAATATGGCAGGCCGCGGCGATCTGCTGCCCGAAGACACCGTGGCCATTCCCCACGCTTTCATTCTGGACGGCAACGACGAGATCATTCCGGCCAGGGCTCCGCTCAACCTCTACTCGACCATCCGCAAGAGAGTGGGGATGCAGAAGATCAACCCGGCCTACAACTTTGCAAAGATCATTGCCGGCAAGTCGAAGAACGATATGCTGATGGTCGTGAACACACGTGGCGGCACCGCCCTCGACCAGTGGCTCAAAGGCGCTCCTACGGGCACGTTCAGCCTGAGTGAGACAGATGACCCCGAACTCGACGGACAGCCTATGCCCTCTTTATATGACGAGGCTGTCAGAAGGGCGAAGATCGCAATGGAGCACGGCCAGCTGAAAGCCATCCTCTGGCATCAGGGCTGCAGCGACGCAGGGCCCCGCGACGTGATGAGCTATCTGGACAAGCTTGAAGATTTCGTGGCAGATCTGCGCAAGGACCTTGGGGTTGGCGAAGAGGTGCCTTTCATAGCTGGAGAGCTTCCTTATTTCTTCTCAGGCTCCCGCTTCTTCAACCAGATGATCCGCAACATCGATGAGCATGTTCCCAACAGTGCGTGGGTAAGTGCAGAAGGCTGCCCCGGCAATGCGGACAGCCTCCATTTCAGCCGCGAAGGCCAGATGATTCTCGGCCAGCGCTACGCAGAGAAATATCTCTCTATGTAATTATTTCTTGATTATCAGACGGACTATCCAGGCTGCGAAGAGCAGCAGGAAAAGGAAGCAGCAGATGCGTCCCGTGATGTCGCCGTTGACGACATAGAAAGTCAGGCGGTCATTGATGTGGACATCGCCCTTGATGGCGACGGGCTCCCACCAGCCTGTGCGCTGTACCACGTCACCCTTCTGGTCGATGAAGCCGGTGATGCCGGTGTTGGCCACGTGCACCACATCCCTGCGGGTCTCTATGGCCCTGAGCTGGGCATATCTGAAATGCTGCCTGTAGCCGGGAGTGTCGCCCCACCAGCCGTCGTTGGTAATGACAGCGACGAAACCTGCGCCAAGCTTGGCATTGAGACGGTAATAGTCGCCGTAGACCGACTCGTAGCATATCATCGCCCCCACTCCCAGACCGTCACGGCCGTGCAGTATCGACAGCTCGTCCTGACGGGCATAGCTGCCCCAGGCGCCGCCGAATGCAGCCATAATCTTGCCCAGGAAGCCCAGATACTTTTCGTAAGGGATGATTTCCGTTCCAGGAACGAGCTTGCTCTTGTGATACATATTCAGGATGCCGGTTGTGTCGATCATCATAGCGGTGTTGAAACCGTCGTACCAGTAATTGGAGACAGGCCTTGCGGCAGGACTGCCTTCGGACTTCGAGCGATAGATGCGGTAGGTTATGGAGCCGAGCAGGAAGTCGGCGTTCGGGTGACGGCGAAGGAACTGCTGGACGTGCTGGAATGTCACGTTTTCCTCGGGATGGTCGAGGTCGAAATCGTAGGTGAAGGTTTCGGGTGTGATGACATAGCGCGTCCTGCTGCTCATAAGAGGCTCGGCGAGTGCGACCATTATGCTGTCCTGGACATTCTGGTCGAGCCCGCCGTGCTTCTCATAATAGGCATCTATGTTCGGCTGGATGGCGACCACTTCCACTGCGTCGCCCTCCTCCTCCAGGTTGCTGTAGATGACCGACGAAACAACCGGAGGGACGATGAACAGCAGCGCTGCGGAGAAGGCAAGCGCCGCGCGTATCCTGCGGGTATATGCACCTCTGGCCGCACCGAGCAGAAGATGATAGACCACAGCGCTCGTCAGCAGTATCCACAGAGATCCGCCGAGGAAGCCTGTGTATTCATACCACTGGACGAGATGGGGGCTGGTGGCGAACGATTCGCCGAGAATCAGCCACGGCCAGGATATCTCCACGTTCTGGTAGACCCTCTCCCACGCTATCCAGGCAGCGATGAAGAAGATGTACGGCAGGGCTCCGGTAAAGCGCTTCTTGAACTTGCGGAACATCCAGAAGATGAAGAACATCTGAAGGGCGTTCAGCAGTATGGCAGCTATCGCTCCGGCCGGAGAGACCCACCATATCCAGAAGGTGGTGGCAATGTTGAAAAGCAGGAAAGGAATGTAAGTCAGCCAGTTCTGGTGTCTGATCCCGTTTTCTTCCAGCAGGTCGGCAAGGGCGAACAGGGGCACGAAGGCCACCAAGCCCATTATTGCTGAGTGCGGCACAAGGAAGGGCACTGACGCCAGCACCGTAAACAGCAGGATCAGAATCCATATCCTAAGCCTGGCTGACTTCATCGTTCCTTATTATTCTCCTTTCTTGAATTTGACTACGTAATACTTGATGGTTCCGTTCAGGTCGCAGGTAACAACAGCGTCCTCGTCGAGGCTTGCAGCCTGTGCGACGCTGATCTTGACTCTCTTGTCGCTCGAGCTGGCCTTGATCTTCGGAGCCTTGGCAGCGTCGGCTGCAACAGGGCACTCGACTTCGTAGATGTTCATATCCACGATACCGTTGTCGCGGTTAGAGCGGGTTGCGAGGAAAGGAACATCGAGGGCAGTCTTGTTAGCGAAGATAGAGATGCTGGGAGCTATCGGCATTTCGATGCGCTTCCTGTCTGAGCTGAAGCCGAGACCTACGATGTCGCAGAGGTCCTCGCCTGCGCCTTCGGCGATCAGGAAGATGGAGTGTCTTCCGCCGATGCCGTCGACTGCGTC
>JAGCFF010000183.1 GCA_017650285.1 Bacteroidales bacterium | reverse complement strand
TTCGCAGTAGTCTATGAAATCCTTGAAGATTTTGTGCTCTATCTCGCCGGTGTCCTTGTGGAGGACAAGCATTTTGCATTCGTCACGGAAATCTGACGGATATTTGGCCAGCAGGTCAAGAGAGAAGGGGTAATTGAATTGGGATAACTTCATTATTTGCGTATAACTCGGGAATTCAATGCGCAAAAGTATTAGATGAAGTTATAAAATCCAAAGAAATTGAGTTTTTTATTTTAAAATCGCCTGAAGCAGTGCGAATAAGGCCTGTGAGGTGCGCTCCGCTGCCGAGAGCCAGTCCGAGGTCCCTGGCGAGGGAACGGATGTAGGTTCCCTTGCTGCATCCCACCAGTATCTCGGCCCTGGGCCTGCCGGTGGGGCTGTCTGCGGCCTCCGTGAAGTTCAGCAGCTCGATGCGGTCGATGTCGATGCGGGAGCTCTTGAGTTCCACCTCTTCTCCGGCCCTTGCGAATTCGTAGGCCCTCACGCCGTTCACCATCTTGGCCGAGAACACGGGCGGAATCTGGTCCTGCTCTCCAAGGAACGAGGGCAGCACTTCCTCGACCCGCCTGCGGTCGATATGGTCGAAGGGGAAGAATTCGTCATAGTCCTTTTCGAGGTCGTATGACGGTGTGGTCGCTCCGAATTCCACGGTGGCTATGTATTCCTTGCGGTGGGCCTGGAGGCTTTCGGAGATCTTGGTGGCCTTGCCGACGCAGATCACCAGCACCCCAGTGGCCAGGGGGTCCAGAGTGCCGGCGTGACCGACCTTGAGGTTCCTGATATGGTATGTCTTCTGGAGGAAGAACTTGATCTTGCGGACAACGTCGGCCGAAGTCCACTTGTAGGGCTTGTCGAGGCAGATGAGAATTCCGTCGGGACAGTCGGCCGGATTGCCGGCACTGCCCTGGAAATTGCGGTCGATAAGCAAGGGGCCGCCCATTAGCTGATGGGAATCTTGTCTATGCGTCTCTGGTGCCTTCCGCCCTCGAAGGTGGCGTTCAGGTAGGCCAGTACGATCTCCCTTGCCAGCTCTTCGCTGATGAAACGGGCGGGCAGGGTGATGATGTTGGCATTGTTGTGCTGCTTGGCGAGAGCTGCGATCTCAGGAATCCAGCAGAGGGCGTCACGTATACCCTGATGCTTGTTGAGGGTCATCGAGATGCCGTTGCCGGAACCGCACATAGCGATGCCGAAATCCACCTGACCCTTCTCCACTGCTTCGGCAAGCGGATGGGCGGTGTCTGCGTAGTCCATGCTTTCGGCTGAGTGCGCGCCGAAATCCTTGATCTTGTAACCCAGCTCCTTGAGAAATGGCTTCAGCTGTTCCTTGAGTTCATAGCCTGCGTGGTCGGAGGCCATACCTATGGTCTGTTTCTTTGTCATATCTGAAGATTTTCGTTGGCAGACTGGCGTGAAGCTTTCTGCTCTTTGAGAGTGCGGTCGCGACGGTAATATGCGGGTTCGGCCTCGAGACGGGCGATCTCCTCTCCGGAAGAGACCACGAGGGCGGGTTTGCCGCTGACAAGTTCCCTCTTGGTGACCACCACGGTCTCAGAAGGCAGCAGGGGAATGCCGCTCTTGTAGTTGATGCCGTCCTTCGGCATATCCACCAATATTATATTGTCCTTGTTGATGACGTTCTCGTCGATGAACGGCAGGGTGCCCATCGCAAAGCCGGTGGCGATGATGGTGACGCTGATCTTGTCTCCGAGGCTGTCGTCCTTCACGACACCGCGCTTGAAGTTGCTCGTCTCGCCGGTGTAGCTCTTGATGTAGTCCATAATCTGCGAGAGTTCCTCGGAACGCAGCGCATTGTCCTCCTCCGAGCTCGAGGTGATGTTCACCAGGGCCCTGGTGGCTTCCGAAATGTTGATGCCGTTGAGCAGAGGAGAAGAGAATGCCATGTCGACGGCTTCCTTGCATCTGTCCGGACCGCTGGCGGCACCTATGCCCATAAGGGCCATACCGCTGTCTTTCATCACTTTGCGGACATCGGCGAAGTCCACGTTGATCACGCCGCGGCTGGTGATGATCTCAGCTATGCTCCGCACGGCGGTGGCAAGAACTTCGTCGGCTTTGGGGAACGAACGGAATATGTCGAGCTTGCCGTATACGTCATATATCTTCTCGTTGTCGATTATAAGCAGCGAGTCGAGATATTTGTTGAGCTCCTTGATGCCTTCCTTGGCCCTGTAGAGGAACTCGGGGCCTTCGTCACGGAAGGGCAGGGTGACTACACCCACGGTCAGCATATTCTTGGCCTTGGCCATCTCCGCGATAAGGGGAGCTGCTCCGGTGCCGGTGCCTCCTCCCATTCCGCAGGTTATGAACACCATCTGGGTGTCGTCCGAAAGGAGCTTTTCGATCTCTTCCTTCGATTCGATCGCAGCCTTGCGGCCCATAAGAGGGTCGGTGCCGCATCCCAGGCCTTTGGTCGTCATCGGGCCGAGCTGCAGCTTGTTGGGCACGGGACTGTCGTTGAGGTGCTGGAAGTCGCTGTTGCAGACCACATAATCCACGTCAGGCAGCTTCTGGTTGTACATATAGGAAACGGCATTGGTACCACCTCCGCCTACACCAATCACCTTGATGATGTTTTTCTTCATTTGCCAGTTTTCAGGTATGAGTACGTCCATTGCTTGAGATGAATTATGCGTTATTGTTGTATTGTCCGTCGAAGAGGCCGCCCAGTACGTCTGAAATCGAGCTCTTGGACTCTTTGGGTTTTTCCGGTTTGGGAGCTTTGTCTTTCTTAGGGAACCCGAAACGCCTGGTCGGCTGCTGGGGCTGGGGCTGCTCCTTGTCTTCCTTTATGTCGTCGCCGAATATGTCCTTGGCAGGGCCTTCCTCAGGCAGAGGAACGCGCTGTGAGAGACGGTCGGGATCTATTTCGTCGAATGCCACCATCATAGCACCTGCTATCGAGGTAGCGTAGGTGTCGAAGCAGCTCTCTTCCGAACTGTCGGTTATGTTGCCTCCAGCATTGGCGAGCCTTACGTTCTTTTCGAATATGGCCTTGGCCAGGTCGCGGATGTTCTCCATATAGCAGGTCCCGCCGGTGAGCACTACGCCTGCAGGGATCTTGTCACCGTAGCCGGCTTCTTCTATGATGTACCGGGCGGCTTCGAAGATCTCGCTCATACGGGCTTCGATCACCTGGGCGAGTAGCAGCAGGGGAACGTCGCTGCTGGCGCTTCCGCCTGTGCCCTGTATTACGAGTTTCTTGGTGTCGTTGACTCCGTCGGCCACGCATGTCCCGAACTTTGTCTTCACCAGTTCTGCCATCTCCGAGGTGATGCAGGCAACCGACTTGATGTCGTCGGTCACGCTCTGTCCGGCAAACGGGATGCAGGCGACCTCGCGGATGGTGGAATCCCTGACGATGACCACGTCGGTGGTGCCGGCTCCGATGTCGAGGAGGGCTACTCCGTTTTCAGATTCGTTGCCGTTGAGGGCGGCTTCCGCAGAGCCGATGGGAGATATCACAGTGTGTATGACGTTGAGGTTCGCTTCGCGAAGCACATCGTATTTTGCACGAACTGACTGCTCCTTGCCGATGACGAGCATATAGTAGGCATCTATCCTCGAGCCTCTCATTCCTTCCACTTCGTTGGGATCCACGCCTATGCGGTCGTCTATGTCGTAGCCCTGGGGGATGGCCTTGAGTATCTTCTCCTCGGAGCCGATCTTGTATTTGAGGGCCTCGTCGTTGAGCACCTTGAGCTCCTGGCTTCCGATGAAGTCGTCAGGACGCTTGCGCTCTCTCGAGACCTTGATCCGGATGGTACGGATCGACTGTCCCCAGAGGCACAGAACCACATCGTGAATGACATAACCGGTGTCTGCCTGAGCCTTAGCGACCGCAGTCCTGAGGGCCTCCACAACCTTCTTGGTGTTCTCCACTTCTCCGTGCCTTATCATCTTGCGGACCGGGACGGTGCAGTGCGAGATGATATGGACACCGTAGTCGGTGTTCTCTCCAACGGCTACTGCTACCTTGGTGGTGCATAATTCAACGACAGTCAGTAATTTGTTCATAATATCGGTTCTATTTGCAGATTATCTGGTTCTTGTACTTGATGTTCACTTCTTTGTATTTAGCGCCTTCCTCGGTGGGGAGGATGGTCTTGTAGAATACCGACATCTTCTGGAACTTGTCGTCCAGGTCGGTGGCGCTGCCGAACAGGATGCGGAAAGGCCTCTTGCGGAGATACAGTGTCATATTTCCGTCACCGGCCATTTCGATCTGCTCTATCTCGTCGCTCCAGTAGGCGTTGTTGCGTACCCTCTCGGTGAAGTTCAGCAGGTCTCCCAGCCACTGTGCGGCTTCGGTGCCCTCGGTGGGACCTATGTCCAGCCTGTAGGGGAGACGGCCTGTCACGACCGGAAGGTCGAGGGCCCTGGCTCCGGCCACCGGCAGCACGAATCCGCTGCGGTCGCAGTAGAAATCGCTGTCAGCCGTCTTGATGCGGAGTACGGGCTCCCTCTGTGTCACCACTATGTTGAAGATGTCAGGATATACGGTATAGGCTTCTGCCGTGGATATCACGCCGGAACGGGTGAGGTTCTTCTCTATGGCGAATGTGTTGATGTCCGAGAGCCTGCGGCCGAGCACGCTGTCGGCCACCATACGCTCAATGTCGGCTGCCGATATGAAATTCTTGGAGAGACTGTCCTGTATCGACACTTTGATCCTGCTGCAGGTGAGTGAGGGCACTTCTTTCGCTTCCAGTCGGGATACGAAGAAGAAGTAGGCTCCCAGAACGGCAGTCACGGCCAGACAGAACAATATCGCAAGAATCTTCTTAAACATTGGCCATATATTCTTCAAAAGGTTTGACGAAACGGTCTATGTCGCCGGCACCGAAGGTCACAAGCACGTCTACGTCCCTGGACGCCACGGTCTCCATAAGTTTGTCCTTGGGAACTATCACCTTGTCGGCGATGGTCACCTTGTCGAGTATCATCTCGCTGTTCACTCCCTCTATCGGTTCTTCCCTTGCAGGGTAGATGGGCAGCATTATGAGGGAGTCGAGCCCGCTGAGCGCCTCGGCGAAGCCGTCGGCGAAATCCCTGGTGCGGGTATAGAGGTGGGGCTGGAATATGCCCAGTATCTTTCTTCCGGGGTATATGTTCCTGATGGAAGAGATTGCAGCCTTGATTTCGTTGGGATGGTGTGCGTAGTCGTCGACGTACGCGTGCCTTTCGCTGCTGAAATGTATGTCAAGCCTCCTCTCCACACCCTGGAACGACGCCAGGGCCTTCTTTACGGCAGAGGGAGCCACGCCGTTGAGGAGCGCAACCGCTGAAGCGGCCACCGCATTCTCCACGTTGACCCAGCCCGGTATGCCGACGGTGCAATGCTCGATCTTTCCGCCCGGATAGTTCAGGGTGAAATCGAACTTGCCGTAGGTAAGGGGCTTGATGTCGCTTGCGTAGAAGTCGCAGGGGGTGTCGAACGAATATCTGTAGATACGGGCCTTGACACCTTCGCACGGAAGGTCGACTCCGTTCTTGAGGATGAGCTTTCCGCCCTGTACAATCTGGGATGCGAACTGTCCGAACGCTTCCCGCACGTGCTGATAGTCGCCGTAGATGTCCAGATGGTCGGCGTCGATGGCCGTGATGACTGCAGTGTCGGGATGGAGCTGCAGGAACGAACGGTCATATTCGTCGGCTTCGGCTACGACAGCGTCGGAATGGGACAGCAGCAGGTTGCTGTGGTAGTTCTTGGAGATGCCGCCCAGAAATGCGCTGCAACCCATACCGCTGTCGGTGAGGATGTGTGCCGTAAGGGTGCTTGTGGTGGTCTTGCCGTGAGTGCCTGCCACTGCGAGGCACTGCTTGCCGGCGGTAATCTGTCCGAGCGCCCTCGAGCGCTTGCACATAGCGTAGCCGTTCTCCTTCACATACTCGAGTTCCTTGAGGTCTGCGGGTATGGCAGGAGTATATATTACAAAAGTATTGTCTATGTCGTAAGGTATCAGGTCGGGACGGTCGTCGTAATGGATGTCTATGCCTTCCTGCTCCAGCTGCGCCGTCAGGGCGGAAGGTGTGCGGTCATAACCCGAGACATTCTTCCCCTCGTGCTTGAAATACCTGGCTATGGCACTCATTCCGATGCCGCCTATCCCTATGAAATAATAATTCTCGTACATCTTCAAATCCTACTTTTTCATATCCAGCACCATCTGTGCTATCCTTTCCGCTGCGTCCTTCTTGCCGAGACGGAGTATGTTGCGCTCCATAGAGGCGATCCTGTCGCTGTCTTTCAGCAGGGCTTCGGCGGTATCCATCAGTTTTTCCCTTGCGTCGCAGTCCAGCACCATCATCGCCGCATCCTTCTCCACGAGGGCCATTGCGTTGTGCCGCTGGTGGTCTTCGGCAACGTTCGGCGAAGGTACGAAGATGGTGGCTTTTCCGGCAACGCAAAGTTCGGAAATAGTGCCTGCCCCGGCCCTTGAAACTATGACGTCCGCCACGGCGTAGGCCAGGTCCATCCTCCTGATGAATTCCAGGTTCACAACATTCGTCGGCTTATGTTCCGCCATGAAGGCGTCGACGCTTTGCTTATAATGCTTGCCGCTCTGCCAGAGTATCTGGAAGTCGGCGTCCGCACTCTTCTCTGCGATCCATTTCTTCATCGTGTCGTTGAGCGTGGCGGCACCGAGGCTTCCGCCCACCACGAAGAGAGTCTTCTTCCCAGGATCCAGTCCATAGAACTTGTAGCCTTCGGCTCTCTGCTCAGCGGTGGCAGGGGAGATGTCCTGCCTTATGGGGTTGCCGGTGAAAACGATCTTTTCTGCCGGGAAGAACTTGTCCATATTGTCGTATGCCACGCATATCTTGCCGACACGTTTGCCGAGCAGCTTGTTGGTCAGACCGGCGAAAGAGTTCTGCTCCTGTATCAGGCAGGGTATCTTCTTGTGCGATGCCGACCAGAGCACCGGTGCGCTCGCATAGCCTCCGACACCCACTACGACGTCGGGCTTGAAGCCGTCGATTATTTTGCCGGCTTCTCGGATGCTCTTGGCTACCTTGTAGGGCAGGAGAAGGTTGTCCAGCGATATGTTGCGCTGAAGGCCTGCTACCGGCAGACCAACTATCTTGTAACCTGCCGCGGGCACACGCTCCATCTCCATACGGCCCAGCGCACCCACGAACAGAATTTCGCAGTCCGGTTCGATGCGTTTCAGCGCATCTGCAATTGATACGGCCGGAAAGATATGTCCTCCCGTACCTCCGCCGCTAATTATTATCCTGCTCATTGTCGTATGTTGCTTTTTCGTAGTTGTCTTGTTCAAGTCCGGCAGCAGCTTCCCCGGCTTCGGCTTCTTCGCTCAGCTCCACTTTCTTCTGCTCTTCGAGCTGCTTGTCGATGGTGCGGCTCACCGCAAGTATCATACCTACGGCACCCGACAGCACCAGGAAGGCAGTGCCTCCGTGGCTGATCAGGGGCAGCGTATGCCCGGTTATAGGGATCAGACGCACGTTCACCAGTATGTGGAGGAAGGCCTGGGTCGTGATCAGGAATGCCAGGCCCAATACCAGGGCCTGGGAGAAGGGTGCGGTGCACTTTCGCGCTATGGATATGCAGCGGAACAGGAATATCAGATACAGGGCTATCACGAATATTCCGCCCACCAGACCGTATTCTTCCACGATAATGGAGAATATGAAATCTGAGAAGGCCATCGAAAGGGTGAAGCGCTGGGTGCTGTGTCCTGCTCCCTTGCCCAAGATTCCGCCTTCGGCTATCGCAATCTTGGCGTTTTCGCTCTGGCGGTTCTCATTGTCTATCTTCTGAAGCTGGGCGGGTGTCAGCTTGGAAAGGTCCAGGGTGCTGTCTTCGTCGCTGCTTGCGAAACTCTTGATTCGGTTCTCTACGGTGGCCATACGGTTGAAGATGCCGACATCGTTGGCCTTGTCGCCGAACAGCGCAAGCGAGAGATGGTATACACCGAACAGCAGGGCGATCAGCGCAATGGCTCCTCCGGCGGTCAGCCAGAGATGCTTGCCGCGGATCTCCATGAAGAACATCATCATAAAGCCGACCAGAGCAATCAGCAGGGCGGAGGAGAAGCTGTTCGGCAGGATGAGCACGCACACGAGGATTATCCACATAAGAAGCTTGAGCATATAATCCTTGAAACGGTACATCTCGTCGGCATATTTCTCTATGACCCAGGCTATGAACAGCACGGTTCCGACTTTCACGAACTCGAACACCTGGATGGTGTGTCCGGCCAGCTTGAGACCCCTGACGGCTCCGTTGGTCTCGGCCCTGAGGCCGGGAATGAAGAGCATCAGCAGCATCAGGATGGATATTCCGAACGCTATCGGTGCGATCTTGCGGTATACTCCTATATTGATAAAGTAGCACAGAAGAAGTGCGCCGCATCCCATCGCGATGGAACGCAGCTGCTCGAAGAGGACGTTGGTCTTCTCTATACCTGTCTGTCCGTTACGGGCAAGGAAGGATCCGGATGAGAACACTGCTACCAGTGAAACCATCCACAGCATGATCACTATGAACCAGATGATCTTGTCCCCTTTGATGAAGTTCTTCATTCCTACAGTTTCCTCACTGCATCCTTGAATTGATGTCCGCGGTCTTCATAGCTCTTGAACAGGTCGAAGCTTGCGCAGCAGGGTGAGAGCAGCACGGTGTCGCCGGGCCTGGCCAGCTTTGACGCTGCCCTTACTGCTTCCTCGGCGGATAGCGTGTCCACTATCACGTCGACCTTGTCCTCGAAGCACTCGTGTATCTTACGGTTGTCCACGCCTAGGCAAACTATTGCGCGGACCTTTTTCAAAACCAGGTCATATATGGCCGAATAGTCGTTTCCCTTGTCCTTGCCGCCCATAATCAGGACGACAGGGGTCTTCATGCTCTCGAGGGCGTACCAGGTGGAATTGACGTTGGTGGCCTTGGAGTCGTTGATATACATCACGTCCCTTATCGACAGCACTCTCTCGAGCCTGTGCTCTACTCCGGTGAATGAACTCAGGGCTTCGCGTATCACCTTGTTGCTGACGTTCATTATCTTACCGGTGAGGGCTGCGGCCATCGAGTTGTATACGTTGTGCCTGCCTTCGATGCGCAGTTCGTTGATGTCCATCTCGTACGAGCTGTCGCCGTAATGCACCACCATAATGTTGTCGTTGAGGAAGGCGCCTTCGTCAACTTCTTCGGTCTGGGTGATAGGCAGCTGCTTTGCCTTGACGACGATCTTTTCCAGGGCGCTGACGGTGATTTCGTCATCGGAGCAGAAGATGAAGCAGTCGTCTGCCTGCATATTCTGGGTGATGCGAAACTTGGCGTTGATATAGTTCTGCATATCGTGGCCGTAGCGGTCCAGATGGTCGGGGGTTATGTTGAGCAGCACGGCGATGTCGGCCTTGAAGTCGTACATTCCGTCGAGCTGGAAGCTGCTGATCTCTAGGACATAGATGTCGTGGTGCTCGGTGGCTACCTGGAGGGCGTAGCTCTTTCCGATGTTTCCGCCCAGTCCGGCATCCATTCCCGCTTTCTGCAGCAGGTAGTAGATCAGGGTAGTGGTAGTGGTCTTGCCGTTGCTGCCGGTTATGCATATCTTCTTGGAGTTGTCATAACGGCCGGCGAACTCGATCTCGGATATGACTTCGATGCCTCTTGCGTATGCTTCCTTCACCAGCGGTGCAGTCTCCGGAATACCCGGGCTCTTGACTATGCAGGATGCATTGAGGATCTTCTCGGGAGTGTGTCCGCCTTCCTCGTATTCAATTCCGTACTGGTCGAGCATAGCCTTGTGGGTTTCCCCGATGCGTGCCATGTCAGAGAGGAACACTTCGAATCCCTTGACTTTCGCAAGGACAGCGGCTCCGGTTCCGCTTTCGCCTCCACCTAAAACTACGATTCTTTCCATATCGTCTACCTGATTTTAAGGGTGATTATTGTCAAGACTGCAAGCACCATAGACACGATGTAGAAACGCATCACGATCTTTGCCTCAGGGTGGGCCTTGACAGGTTTTTTGATAACTGCGTCAATATCTTCTTTCTGGAAATGGTGGTGAAGGGGGGACATCTTGAACACCCTGCGGCCTTCACCGTATTTCTTCTTGGTGTATTTGAAGTAAGTTCTCTGGATGATGACTGAGAGGCTCTCCACCAGGAAGATGCCGCACAGTATCGGGAGAAGCAGCTCCTTGCGGATGAGCACGGCGCATACGCCAATGATTCCGCCGAGCGTCAGGCTGCCTGTGTCGCCCATAAAGATCTGGGCGGGATAGGAGTTGTACCACAGGAAACCGAGCAGCGCGCCGATGAGGGTCATCATAAACACGGCGATGTCGCCGCTGTTCCCTATATACATTATATTAAAGTAGTCTGCATAGACCACGTTGCCGGAGACGTAGGCCAGTACGCCCAGCGCAGCTCCGACTATGGCGCTCACCCCGGTCGCAAGTCCGTCCATTCCGTCTGTGAGGTTGGCTCCGTTGGAGCAGCCCGTTATGATGAATATGATGACCAGGATGTAGAGCAGTTTCGAGAAGAAGTCGCCGGCCTTGCCCTTGAAAGGACTGAGCCAGGCGTAGTTGAACTCGTTGTTCTTGACGAAGGGGATGGTCGTCATTATCGCATTCGACTCTGCGGGGTCAGAGCTGACCACGGTGGCTGATACGGTCTGTTCCACTGTCTCGGAAGCCTTGACGGCGTTGCTCTCGCGGAAAGCCAGACTCTCGTCGAAGCACAGCGCCAGGCCGACCACCAGGCCGAGGATTACCTGGCCTATGATCTTGTATTTGCCGTTGAGACCTTCCTTGTTGTGCTTGAATACCTTTATATAATCATCCATACAGCCCAGGAATCCGAGCCATACGGTGGTGAATATCAGCAGGAGGGTGTTGGTGTTGCTCAGGTCGCAGAAGAGCAGGGTCGGGATGAGCAGCGAGAAGATTATGATGAGGCCGCCCATCGTAGGGGTGCCTTTCTTCGCCAGCTGCCCCTCGAGGCCGAGGTTGCGTATCTCTTCGCCGATCTGTTTCTTCTGCAGGAAGCCGATGGCTTTTTTGCCGACGGCAAGGGCGATGATGATGGCGGTGATGTTGCCGAGTATGCCTCGCACGGAGATATACTGCATCAGTCCTATTCCCGAGAAATCAGTTCCTCTCTGCCTGAGATATTCAAAAAGGTGATATAGCATGGTCTGGTTAAGGTTTCAGTTCGTCAAATATTTCTGCGATAACTTCTTTGTCGTCGAAATGCATCTTTTCGTCTCCTACTATGAGGTAATCTTCGTGGCCCTTGCCGGCGACGAGGACCACACCTCCTTCGGGAGCGAACATTATGGCAGAGCGGATGGCCTCCTTGCGGTCGGCGATGAATACGGATTTGGCCCTGGTCCTGGTGTCCATTCCGGCCTTGATGTCATTCATTATGTCAAGGGGATTCTCGTGACGCGGGTTGTCGCTGGTGACGACCACCCTGTCGGCATACTTGCCGGCAATCGCGCCCATCTCGGGGCGTTTGGTCTTGTCACGGTCTCCGCCGCAGCCGAACACGCATATCAGGTATTCGCCCTTGGCGGTCTCCCTGAGGGTCTTGAGTACGTTCTCCAGGGCGTCCGGAGTGTGGGCGTAGTCGACCACAGCCGTCACGTTGTTGCCGCCGCGGAGGTATTCGAGCCTTCCGTTGACTGCGCGCAGCTTGCTCATTATGGTCAGGACCTCTTCCTTGTCGGCTCCGAGGAGCATCGCAGTGCCGTAAACTGCCAGAAGGTTGTGGGCGTTGTGGGCGCCGATGAACATTGTCCAGAGTTGTGTGTCATCCATCTTCAGGAGCATTCCCTCCATAGTCTGGTCCATTATCCTGCACCTGAAATCGGCCATCGAGCCGCAGGAGTAGGTGTAGACGCGGGCTGCGGTGTTCTGGACCATTACCCTTCCGTTGCGGTCGTCGATGTTCACAAGGGCGAAGGCGTCGGCAGGCAGCTCGTCGAAGAATCTCTTCTTGCAGCGCAGATAGTTGTCGAAGGTCTTGTGATAGTCCAGATGGTCGTGGGTCAGGTTGGAGAAGATGCCTCCGGCAAAGGTCAGGCCCTTGACGCGGTCCTGGTCGATGGAGTGCGAACTCACTTCCATAAAGCAGTACTGGCATCCGCTGTCGACCATTTCGGCCAGAAGTCCGTTCAGTTCGACAGGGTCGGGAGTGGTATGGTCGGCCGGAAGCTGATGGCGTCCGATATAGTTTGCGATGGTGGACAGCAGTCCGCAGTGGTATCCCAGCTGGGTGAACAGTTCGTACAGAAGGGTGGCGGTGGTAGTCTTGCCGTTGGTTCCCGTCACTCCGACCAGCGTCAGTTTCGAAGAGGGATTGCCATAGAAGGCAGAGGCCATAAGGGCCAGCGCGCTTCTGGAGCTGGCAACCCTGACTGAGGCCGCACCTTCGATCTTGCCGTCATATTCGGGATTCTGGTATATGACTGCAACCGCTCCGTTCTCCACGGCCTTGGGTATGAAGCGGTGTCCGTCGGACAGGTTGCCGTCGACAGCCACGAACAATGAGCCCGGAGTGCATTTGCGGGAATCGAAGCAGATGTCCTTGATGTCTGCGCCGAGCTCCGCACTGTGCTCCGATACTTCGATATTCTTCAGTAAATCCGTCAGTTTCATAGTCAATCCTTTAAAACAATCGTTACGGCCTGGGTGTCGCTGTCGATCAGGGCTCCTGCAAGCGGATCCTGGCTCACTACGCTTCCCCGTCCGCTGCTGGCTACAGTGTAGCCCTTGCTTTCGAGGGTGTAGATGGCGTCGCGCAGACCCATTCCGATCACGTCGGGGACACCAATTATCGTATCGTTGGCAGCATCCTGCTCTGCATAGGCCTCGAGGGCTGGCATCACGCTGCCTTCTTCAATCTTGTCGTTCCACTGGGGGCTGGATGCGTAGATGTTGTTGGCAATCTCGCAAGCGACGGGGCCGCCCCAGGTACCGCCGTAGAAGTTCTTGTCGGCAAGTCTTGACCATACCACGACGATCACGGAGTATTTGGGGTTGTCGTAGGGGAAGAACCCGACGAACGAGCCCTGGTGTTTCCTGCGGCCTGAGCGGTCCACATAGCCGCCGCTGGGCAGGGATACGCGGGCGGTGCCGGTCTTGCCGGCGACTTCAACCTTGCAGTCCTTCATCGCCGTGCGTGCGGTGCCGTTCTTGCCGATCACCACGTTGCGCAGGGCGGCCTTGACTGTGTCGGCCGTTGCCTGTGAACATATGCGGCCGATGGTCTCGACGCCGTACTCCTTCACGATCTTGCCGTTCTGCTGGAGGTTCTTGAAGATATGGGGCTTGACCATCACGCCGCCGTTGGCTATGGCGTTGTAGTATGTTATGATGTGCAGGGGAGTGAGCTCCACGGCATATCCCATTCCGATCTGCGGCAGGTCAGAGGGGCTCCACAGCCTGTCTTCGGGGGTCCTGACGGTGGCCTTTCCCATACCGGGGATGTCGAAATCGTAGTTGTAGGTCACCTTGCGCTCGTTGATTACCTTGTTGACGAAGTCCTCGGGTTTGCTGCCGTAATATTCGGCGGCGATCCTGCGGAACACGTTGTTCGAAGAAATCTCGAGACCCTTGCGGACGGAGATTGTGGAGTAATTGCGCAGATATGTGTCTTCGAAGTTGCGGTTGGCCCTGTCATAGTGCCAGATCACGTCGGCTCTCTGTTCAGTGTCGAGGGTTATCAGCCCGTCTTCGAGGGCGGTTGTCAGGGTGACGGCCTTGAAAACTGAGCCGGGCTCGCCGGTACGGCCAATGGCGTAATTGTAAGTCTCGGTGAACTGTCCGTCGGGGCGTTTCTCCATATTGACCATCGCACGGATCTCTCCGGTGGCCACATCCATCACGATTGCGCAGCCGGCTTCGAGGTCTTCGACACCCGATATCCTGCGGAGAAGGGCCTTCTCGGCGATATCCTGGATGTTGACGTCGAGGGTCACCTGCACGTCAAGCCCGTCCTGAGGGGGAATTTCGGTCTCCTCTACGTCGGGAATCCATTCGTTGTGCTCGATGAGACGCATAGGGCGGCTGCCGTCCTTGCCCCTGAGGATAGAATCGAGAGCGGCCTCGACTCCGACCTTCGGCTTGTCGCGGTTGCTCTTGAGGTGGCCCAGCGTGCGGAAAGCGAGAGTTCCGTAGGGATACTCCCTGTGGTCAACCTTGTCGACCTTGAAACCTCCGAAGCGCTGCCCCTTCTCGAGGATGGGATAATGACTGATTTCCAGCATCGTCTCGTAGTCTACGGGATGCTGGAGCAGCTTGTGGTAACGCTTCTGGGTGCGGCAGGTCTTGAACAGGTTCAGATATTCAGCCTTGCTGCGTTCGTGGAAACGTTTTGCAAGAATTTCGGCTAGGGCCTCGATGTTGTTGTCGTAGAGGGTGTCGGAAGGAACCGAAAAGTCCATTCCGATGTCATATTCCGGAGTCGAGAAGGCCAGGTAGCGGCCGTCGTTGGCGAGGATGCTTCCGCGCATAGCCTCGGTGGCGTCTATACGGGTGACCTTGATGTGGTACTTGTTGTCGCGCACGCTCTTGTCGAAGAACTGCAGCTGCACCATCCTTCCGATTGCCACTATGGCTATCAGGAAGAAGAGGAAATAAACCAGGCCGATTCTGACAATGTTATTGCGCATCGTTCACCAAAATTCTTTGAGGAGGGTCCACAGGGGCCTTCAGGTCCGTAATTCCATTCTGCAGAAGGAGGTTCTCCACCTTGCTTTTCTGGTTCAGGCCGGTGAGGGTGAGTTCCTTCTGGTAATATTCTATCTTCAGGGTCTCGATCTCTTTCTCGTTGTCCCTGATTATGGTCATCCTGTCTTCCACCATCAGTCCCCAGATTATGTAGAGGATGATCAGGAAGAAAATGTATATGATGAAAGGTAGCTTCTTGTCGATGCCTTTCTTGGTGATGATGTCACCGCTTACGACATCTATGACGTGAGACAATATGACTTTGGCGTTCGGCATCTGTCAGGCTACCTTTTTTCTTGCGACGCGGAGTTTGGCGCTCCGGGCGCGGGTGTTCTGTGATATTTCTTCTTCTGAAGGGATGACGGGCTTGCGCACAGCCTTCTCGAGGATGCCGGAGCTTATCTCGTCCCTTATGGCGTTCTTGACAATCCTGTCTTCCAGCGAATGGTAGGTGATGACTGCCAGTATGCCGCCTTCCTTGAGCGACTTGACAGCCATAGGCATAAACTTCTCGAGCGAAGCCATCTCGTCGTTGACCTCGATGCGGAGTGCCTGATACACTTTCGCGAGGAATTTATGCTCGGAAAACTTGGGCAATACAGTCTCCAGTGCATTGCCCAGTTCCGAGGTCGTGCGAATGGGGGAGTGCTCTCTTTTTTTGCAAACAAGTTCAGCAATTTTCCTGCTGTGCTCCACTTCCCCGTAAACCCGGAATATGCGTTCCAGATCTTCGCAACTATAGCTATTCAATACAAGTTTCGCATCCTTGGGCGCCTGCGGATTCATCCTCATGTCCAGCTCGGAGTCGAAGCGGAACGAAAACCCGCGGTCTTCTGTGTCGAACTGGTGGGAAGATACGCCGAGGTCGGCCAGGATTCCGTCGACTGCGTCGTAACCTTCGTATCGGATGAAATTGTGGATGAAACGGAAGTTTCCGTGAACCGCCGTCACCCTCTTGTCGTCAGGAACGTTGGCAAGCGCGTCTTCGTCCCTGTCAATCGCTATCAGCCGGCCTTTGCTGCCGAGCTGGGCCAGAATCGCGGCGCTGTGCCCGCCTCCGCCGAAAGTGGCGTCCACATATACACCGGCAGGATTGATATGGAGAGCTGATACACTCTCTTGCAAAAGAACCGGTGTATGATAGACGGACATATCTGCCTCCCTGATTCTAACCGAGAATCTTTTGGGCCAGATCGACAAAGTCGCTTTCAGATATCTTTCCGGCCTCGTTCTTTTCTTTGGCCCAAATCTCTATCTTGAAATCTTTTCCCGAGAAAACAACTTCCTTCTGGATTCCTACAGAATCGAGGAGCTCTTTGGGAATGGTGATGCGCCCGTATTGCTCGTCAGGAACAACAAGTGCGCGATCTCTCATATAGGCTCTCCAGAAACGGTCATGCTCTTTGTTGAACAGATTCAGGCGGCTTCTGACCTCCTGAGAGTCGCGTTCCCACTCGGAATACGCGAACATCTCAAGACAGTCAGCAAACAGGCTCTTTTTAACGACGAATCCCTGGCTGAGGGTGTCGGCGCAAAGTTCCTTGAACGCAGCGGGAAAAACCAACCTCCCCCTGTCGTCAACTTTCGCCTTGTATTCGCCGATAAAACTTGCCATAACAGTATGATGAGTAATGTGTAATGCAAAAGTATAAAAAGATTTTACATTTTCTTCCACATTATTCCATTTTTTTACACTTTTTTATCAACAAATACTAACTTTGTTGACATGAAACGAATCGCTCTAGCCCTTTCGATCTTGTTGATCGCCGCGTGCGGCCGCCAGGAAATGCCGCAAGAACCCGTTCAACAGCTGTTTACAGTCGTGGATGACGGCCATACCTACGAATACGGAATCCCGGTTGACCTGTACTCCAGGGAGGAGGGCAGTGTCGGAAAAGGAGACGTCTTTTCCACCATTCTAGACCGCTACGGAGTTCCCCAGCAGAAGTCATATCAGCTTGCCGAACTTTCCAAGGACGTCTTCGACGTGCGCAACCTTCAGGTTGGACGCGATTATCACGCATACTTCGACACGACCGGAGAGCTGGCATACCTGGTCTACGAGGCGACCGACCGCAAGAGCGTCGTGTTCTCCCTGCTGGACACCCTAGGGGCCTCCCTCATAGAGAAGGACCTGGAAGTGAATACCAGATACACCGAGGTGGAGATACAGAACTCACTCTGGGCCGACATACAGGATGCCGGAGCCTCGCCTCTGCTGGCCCTCAAGCTTTCGGACATATATGCCTGGACCATCAACTTCTTCGGTCTGCAGAAAGGGGATTCGTTCAAGGCCGTCTACGACGAATATGAGTGCGACGGCAGCTTCGTGGACATAGGAAATGTCTACTACGTCGATTTCGAGCACGCCGGCAAGAACTATGAATGCTACTTCTACGAGGATGGCAACGAATCCGGCGACAAATACTGGAACGAGAACGGCGAGAGCCTGAGAAAGGCCTTCCTCAAGGCGCCCCTGAGCTATTCACGCATAAGTTCCGGTTTCTCGTATGCCCGCAGGCATCCCATCACCCATCAGGTAAAGGCCCATACCGGAGTCGACTACGCGGCGCCGAAGGGCACTCCCGTGATGTCGATCGGCGACGGAGTCGTGACCTCGGTCAAATATGAGGGAGCGGGCGGAAACACGGTCCGCATCACCCACAATTCAGTCTACAAGACCGCATATCTGCACCTGTCGAAGTACGGCCCCGGAATCAAGGCAGGGGCAAGGGTGACACAGGGGCAGGTGATAGGCTATGTGGGAGCCACAGGAAGTGCTACGGGCCCCCATCTGGATTTCCGCGTATGGAAGAACGGCACTCCCATCAATCCTGTCACGATGGATTCTCCTCCGGCAGATCCCGTGTCTGCGGACAAGATGCCTGAATTCGAGGCAGCCAAGGCCCGCGCCCTGGCAAAGAGGGATTCTATCGAGATGTACAGACTCTACGAGAAGCTGGTCCTCGATCCTCTCAGGACAGCTTTTTGCGAATGACGCTCAGTCCGTCGCGTATCGGCAGAATGAAATTTTCAACCCTTGTGTCTGCGGCAACCATATCGTTGAACGCAGCGATGCCTTTGGTCTGCGCGTCCTGAGGCATAGGATCCTGAAGCACTTTCCCGTCCCACAGCACATTGTCGGCCAGTATCAGGCCTCCGGGAGCGACTTTGTCGAACACCAGCCTGTAATAGTCCGGATACTCCCTTTTGTTGGCATCGATATACACCAGGTCGAAGACGCAGTCGAGCTGCGGAATCAGCTGCTTCGCATCGCCGAAATGGAGCTGCACCTTGTCTTCGATGCCAGCCCTGCGGTAGCCTTCCCGAATCAGGTCTTCCAGCTCGTCGTTGATCTCAATGGCGTGGATAGAGCCGCCTTCGCGGAGCCCCTTGGCCAGGCAGATCGTGGAGTAGCCGGTGAAGACGCCGAGTTCAAGGATGTTTGCGGGCCTGGTGAGTTCCGAAATGAAGGAAATCAGGCTGCCCTGGTCGGGGCCGCTCAGCATCCGCGCGTGATTGGTGCGGATGTGGGTTTCCCTCTCGAGCCATCGAAGGGCTTCGCTCACTGCAGAGGAGTGGCTGCGCAAGTATTCTTTTTCGGTCATCGGTATATCAGGAATGAGAGTTTTTCTTCACAGAAAACATCGCGTGCAACAGCCTGGAGGTCTTCGGAAGTGATGGCTTCGACGCGTGTGCGCACCTGGGCGTCGCTCAGGAAATCGCCGAAGTTAAGAAGGCTTCTGCCGATGGCAAGGGCCTGCGCTTCGCCGTTTTCCGACGATATCGCATTCTGCGCGAGCAGCTGTTTCTTGGCATACCGCAGGGCAGTGGCGCTGAGCGGCGTGGTCCTTATCCTTGCAAGCTCGCCGAGAACCAGTGAGATGCACTTGTCCACATTCTCTTTCTCGCATCCGAAATAGATCAGCGCACATCCTGTCCTGGAGTAGGGGGTGTAGGAGGCTTCAATGTTGTAGACCAGCGCCTTGCGCTCCCTCAGCAGGCTGTTGAGCTTGGAGTTGCAGGAGGGGCCTCCGAGTATGTTCATCAGCAGCACGAGGGCTATGCGCCGCTTGTCGTAGAGAGAGTATGCGGGAGCTCCTATGATGCAGTTGCTCTGGTGGTGTTTCTTGTTCTCGTCCCTGCGGAATACGTTGACCTTCACCTCCGGGGCAGACACAGGCGTGGCGGAGTTGTCCCCGGGGGCGTATTTCAGCATATGTTTCTCCACGGCGTCGGCAATCCTGCCGAAGTCGAAGTCTCCCACCACGGTGAAACTCATATTGCAGGGGAGGAAGCAGGCGGCCGTGTACTCTTTCAGGTCGTCCGATGTGATGCGCTTGAGCGTCCTGGCGGTTCCGAGAATGTTGCGGGAGAGGGGACATCCCTCGAAAAGGT
>JAGCFF010000182.1 GCA_017650285.1 Bacteroidales bacterium | reverse complement strand
CGGCAGTCCTGGTGTACTGCTCGATGTTCTGGGTGCGGCTGTGGCAGATGGTCACAGTGCAGTCGCCGGGTTTGGCCTTGGCTGAAAGCAGGTTGGCGATGGGGCGGCCGACGATGTTGCTGCGGCCAAGCACCACGCAGTGCTTGCCCCTTGTCTCGATGCCATATTCCTCAAGCAGGGTGATGATGCCGTAGGGAGTGGCGCTGACGAAGGTGTCGAGTCCAAGGCAGAGACGGCCGACGTTCTCGGGATGGAAACCGTCGACATCCTTTGCGGGGTTGACTGCCATCAGAATCTTCTGCTCGTCGATATGCTTCGGGAGCGGAAGCTGGATGATGAATCCGTCGACGCTGTCGTCTTCGTTGAGTCTTTTGACCTCGGTAAGAAGTTCTTCCTCGGTGGTGCTGGCGGGAAGACGGAGCACGGTGCTGTCGAATCCCACCTTCTTGCAGGAGCGTTCCTTGTTGGCTACGTAAGTCTGGCTTGCTCCGTCATCACCCACGAGTATCGCGGTCAGATGAGGCCTGCGCCAGCCTTTGTCCAGGTAATAATCAACCTCGGCTGCTATCTGAGCCTGAAGGCTTGCCGATGTGGCTCTTCCGTCAAGTAGTTTCATATTTATCTGCGTTTTTTCTTCATCAGTTTGGCGGCCGGGGCGCCGGCTACGGTCTTCATCATCTTTCGGGTCTGCTCGAACTGCTTCAGGAGCCTGTTGACTTCCTCGATGGAAGTTCCGCTGCCGGCGGCGATCCTCCTGCGGCGGCTGCCGTTGATGATGGTCGGGTTCTCGCGCTCCTGCACGGTCATCGACTGGATGATGGCCTCGATGCTCTTGAACGACGAGTTGTCGATGTCCACGTCCTTGAGCATCTTGCCCATACCGGGTATCATCGACGCCAGGTCCTTGATGTTGCCCATCTTCTTGATCTGCTGGATCTGCTGGTAGAAGTCGGTAATCGTGAACTGGTCGTGGGCGAGTTTCTTGTGGAGCTTGCGTGCCTCCTCTTCGTCGAACTGCTCCTGGGCCTTCTCCACGAACGAAACCACGTCACCCATACCGAGGATACGGTCGGCGATACGTGCAGGGTAGAAAATGTCCAGGGCCTCGAGTTTCTCTCCGGAGCTTATGAACTTGATGGGCTTGCCGACGACGGCCTTGATGCTGAGGGCGGCACCACCGCGGGTATCACCGTCCATCTTGGTGAGTACCACGCCGTCGAAGTCGAGGCGGTCGTTGAAGGCCTTGGCTGTCTCGACGGCGTCCTGACCGGTCATCGCATCGACCACGAACAGGGTCTCGGTCGGATTGACCGCCTTCTTTATTGCTGCGATCTCGTCCATCATCTGCTCGTCGACTGCCAGACGTCCTGCGGTATCGACTATAACCAGCGAGTAACCTTCCTTACGGGCGTAGTCGATGGCGTGGCGTGCTATCGCAACGGGATCCTTGACGCCTTCTTCGGTGTAGACCGGAACTTCGATCTGTCCGGCGAGCACCTTCAACTGGTCGATGGCTGCGGGACGGTACACGTCACCTGCCACCAGCAGCACCCTCTGGCTTCTCTTGCTCTTGCAGTTGAGCGCCAGCTTGCCGCAGAACGTGGTCTTACCGGAACCCTGGAGACCGCTGACAAGCACGATGCCCGGATGACCCTTTATATTGATGTCACTGTGCTCGCTGCCCATCAGTTCGGCCAGCTCGTCGTGGACTATCTTGACGATCATCTGCTCGGGGCGGACTGCCTTGAGGACGTCCTGGCCCAGAGCCTTCTGCTTCACGTCGTCGCAGAAGCTTTTCGCTATCTTGTAGCTGACATCGGCGTCGAGAAGTGCCTTGCGCACATCCTTCATCGTTTCGGAAATGTTTATTTCCGTGATTTTCCCCTGTCCCTTGATCAGCTTGAAGGATTTCTCCAGCCTGTCAGTTAGATTTTCAAACATAAGCGTCTAATCTTTTTACTTTATATCATCTGAATAAACAGCGGGAGCCAGGTCCCTCTGCAGATATCTCATATTCATCACCTGTCCGTAGGCACCCGCGCTGTGGATGGCGAAGAAATCGCCCCTGTGCGGAGCGCCTCCCACCAGGCCTTTGGCGAAAGTGTCGCTCGACTCGCAGACGCAGCCCACCACGTCGTAGGTCTCCAGCGGATCCTTGCACGACAGGTTCTCGACCCTGTGGCTTGCCTGATAGAGAGCCGGACGGATGAGGGTGTGCATTCCGCAGTCCAGAATGGCGAACTTCTTCTTGAGGCCTTCCTTCACATAGACTACCCTGCTGATGATGTGCGCACAGTTGGCGACCAGCGCCCTGCCGGGCTCGATATGGACTGTCTGTCCGGGTTTCAGGGTGATGTTCTGCGAGATGGTGCGGCAGAGCCCTTCGATGTCGGGCATCCAGTTGTCCAAAGGCTTTTCATAATCGACTCCCAGACCTCCTCCCAGATTGAGGATTCTGACGTCGAAGCCCTTCTGGGTGAACAGCTTCTCGAACTCGGAAGCCTTCCTGCACAGCTCGGCGAACACGCCCATATCGGTGATCTGCGAGCCTGCGTGCATATGTATGCCGGTGAAGTTCAGGTTGCGGCAGCGGGCCAGGACAGCGAACAGCTGCTCGAATGCCCCTGAGCTGATGCCGAACTTGTCTTCTTCGGTGCCGGTGGTGATATACTTGTGGGTCTTCGCATCGACATCGGGATTGACCCTGACTGCGATGTCAGCCTTCAGGCCCATTCCGCCCGCGATGGCGTCGATGACTTCTATCTCCTGTATGCTTTCGCAGTTGAAGAGTTCGACGCCTGCCTTGAGGGCAGTGATTATTTCCTTGTCGGTCTTGGCCACCCCGTCGAAGAATATGCCGTCCGCGGAGAAGCCGTTGGCAAGCGCGAGGGTTATCTCGTTGCCGGTGGCACACTCGGCCTTGAGGCCGGCGCCGCTGATGGTCTGCAATATCCTGTCGTTGGAATTGGCCTTGACGGCATAATGGGCCGTAATACCATATTTGTCAAGCGTGGAAGCGAATTTTTCAACAGTGGCGCGGAGGATGTCCATATCGTAGTAGAAAAATGGAGTCTCCATTCTGCTGAATGACTGAAGTGCGCTCTGGGTAATCATTTTTATGGCAGTTTGACGGCAAAAATAGTCATTTTACATCTATTAAAAGAGAAAAAAGAATCGTAACTTTATCCAACTATATCGAAAAAAGTCATTATGGAAGAAAAAGATCTGCTACAACTCGAACGCCTCGGCATCACTCAGGATAGACTGAACGCGCAGCTCGAGGCCTTCAAGACCGGATTTCCCTATCTGGATGTCATAAATGCAGCCACCGAAGAAAAAGGCATAACCGTGCTTGACGAGGCCGCCAAGGCCGCAGCCCTCCAGGCTCTCGAAGAGTCGGGGGCCAAGGTCACCAAGTTCGTCCCCGCCAGCGGCGCCGCCTCCAGGATGTTCAAGGACCTGTTCAACGGTCTCGACACTCTCGAGAAGGGCGGCAAACTGCCTGAGGACTCCCCTGCCGAGCGTTTCTGCAGTCATATCAAGGAGTTCGCATTCTACGACGAGGCCAAGTTCGCCGGCAAGGATGACAAGGGCATCCTCGCCGAGACCCTGAACGAAGACGGGCTCGGCTACGGAAGCAAGTCCAAGGGGCAGGTCGCCTTCCACAGATATGCCGACTACAGCCGCACGGCCTTCGAGGAGCATCTGGTCGAAGGTGCCCTGTATGCCAGGGACGGCGAAGGCAGGGTCAACCTCATCTATTCCGTATCTCCCGAGCATCTCGACGCCTACAAGGCTATGTACGAAGCCGTGCGTCCCAGGTACGAGGCCCTCTTCGGAGTGCGCTACGACGTGAAGTTCACCCTCCAGTCCAAGTCCACCGACACCGTCGCCGTGAACGAGGACAACACTCCTTTCCGCAAGGCTGACGGCAGCCTGCTCTTCCGTCCGGGAGGCCACGGCGCCCTGATAGAGAACGTGAACGACATCACTTCCGACGTCATCGTCATCAAGAACATCGACAACGTGATCCATCAGTCAGGCATCGAGCAGACAGTGCTCTGGAAGAAACTCCTGGCAGGCCGTCTCCTGCAGTTGAGGAGCCGCATCTTCGACTATCTGCGCCGCATAGACTCGGGCTGCGACGACAGCGAGTTCATCTGGGAGATGGTGGACTTCCTGGACAAGGAGTTCTGCGTCACCTTCCCCGAAAAGGACTTCGACTCTTCGAAACGCAGGATGCTGGCCCGCATCCACGCCAAGCTGAACAGGCCCATCAGGGTGTGCGGTATGGTGCGCAATCTCGGCGAGCCTGGCGGCGGTCCGTTCATCGTCAGGGACCGTGACGGCGCCACTTCGCTGCAGATTCTCGAGAGCGTGCAGCTCAATCCCAACGATCCGGCTACGGCAGGCCTGTTCGCCGCAGGAACCCACTTCAACCCCGTGGACCTCGTATGCAGCCCTATGAACTACAAGGGCGGCAAGTTCGACCTCACCCGCTTCGTCGACCCCCAGGCCGGCTTCATATCTTCGAAGAGCTATGAAGGCCGCAGCCTGAAGGCCCTCGAGCTGCCGGGTCTGTGGAACGGCGCGATGTCCGACTGGAACACCCAGTTCGTGGACGTTCCGCTCATCACCTTCAACCCCGTCAAGACCGTCCTCGACCTTCTTCGCAAGGAGCATCACGGCTAGCAGGTCTTCACGGCACAAAGAAAGCCGGCTCTCAGCGAGGGCCGGCTTTTCTGTGTCGCGGGGCGTGTCCTATATGAAGATGTACTTGAGGATGAAGAGTGCCGCAAGAACCCACATAGTGGGAGAAATCTTCTTGAACTTGCCTGCGCAGGCGTTGATCACTACATAAGAGATAACGCCGAGGAGGATACCGTCGGAGATCGAGTAGGCAACCGGCATAAGCAGCACGCAGATGAATGCGGGGATGCTCTCCGAGAAGTCTTCCCAGTCGATCTTGACGATAGGAGTCATCATCATTACGCCGACGATGACAAGGGCGGGAGCTGTAGCCGCGCTCGGGATGGCGAGGAACAGCGGTGAGAGGAAGAGTGCCAGTGCGAAGCAGATTGCAGCGGTGAAGGCCGTGAGACCTGTGCGGCCGCCTGCGCCGACGCCTGAAGCGCTCTCCACGTAGGTGGTGGTGGTAGAAGTACCGAAGCAGGCACCTGCCACGGTTGCGATGGAGTCAGCCATGAACATCTTGTCGATGCCGTCCACATTGCCTTTCTCATCGACCATTCCGGCTTTCTGGGAAACGCCGATGAGGGTTCCCATAGTGTCGAACATATCGATGAAGAGGAAGGTGAAGACGACGGCCAGCATATCGAGGCTGAGGATGCTGCCCCACTCGAACTTGCAGAAGATGGGAGCGATGCTGTCGGGAGCTGAAACCACACCGTTGAAAGAAGTGATTGCCGCGCCTGTTGCAGGATCCTTGATGACAAGGCCGATGATGGTGGTGACAAGGATACCGAGCAGGATGGCGCCCTTGACCTTGAGGATCACCAGCGCACCGGTGATGGCGATGCCGATCATTGCCAGAAGGGCGGTGCCGTGGGTGATGTCGCCGAGTGCCACGAGGGTAGAGTCGTTGTTGGCGATAATGCCGGAGTTCTGCAGGCCGATGAAGGCGATGAACAGGCCGATACCGGCGCCGATGGCGTGCTTGAGGCTCAGAGGAATCGCGTTAAGTATCCAGGAGCGGACCTTGGTGAGTGTCAGGATGATGAAAAGGATACCTTCGATGAACACTGCAGTGAGCGCAAACTGCCAGCTGTGTCCCATACCGAGGCAGACAGTGAATACGAAGAATGCGTTCAGACCCATACCTGGAGCCAGGGCGAACGGTTTCTTCGCATAGAGAGCCATCACCAGCGTACCTACGAGGGCTGCCAGTGCGGTGGCGGTGAACACCGAGCCGCGCGGCATATCGAGGGCGCCGAAGATGCTGGGATTGACGGCGAGGATATATGCCATCGTCAGGAACGTGGTTATACCCGCGACAATCTCCGTGCGGACTTTATGCTGTGACGCATCAAATCCGAATGCTTTGCTTAAAAAACTCATAGTAGATATCGTTTAGATCAGAAAACCCACTTAGTACCGATGCAAGGCATCACGTTGAAACCCTGCATACCGGCAAAGTTGTAGCTGAGCTCAACCTCGCCGCCGATGTTGAAATGGTCGAAGAGCTGGAACCAGAGCTGAGGCTCTGAGAGGAACACCAGGTTGCTGCCTTCGCACCAGAAATCTGCAAAGCCTGAGAAGCGCAGACCCTTGAGGCCGAAGAGATCCTGAAGACCCCAGACTGCTGTGAACTGGAGGGGAACTTTCGATGCGAGGTTCACGAAGTGCTTGTAGAGAACTTTCAGGTTGAGGGTGTTATTGAAGTTGGCTGAGTGCAGGAAATAGTCGAATCCGAACAGGAATGCGCTGTTTACGGGGAATGCGCCATAGTCGATGCCGGGCAGGCCTGACAGGTTGCCCCAGGTGCCGAAACCGCCGTTATACTCGACCTGGAGTGACAGGGGTGCCAGGGCGCTCTCTGACCAGAAGTTCAGGCAGCGTGCAATCTCGAAATAGGTGTTGTTGGGAGAGACGACCTTGTTGCCGTCCTTGTTGTTGTAATCGTAATCGATGAAAAAGAAGGTATTACCCCAGTTGTCCTGATGGAAACCCTCGAGAGTAGTTGTGAAGTGTCCCCTTCCGAGATCGTAGAATGTCTGGAAGTTTGTCTGGGCGCTGGCCATCCAGCCCATCGCAAGAAGCGCAAATAGCGTAATGAAGATTTTTTTCATAATTATGATAATTAGGTCGTGTCTATTTCTCTGAAAGTTGAAGCAGGCTCGTCACTTCGACGTCTGCGGGGATGGGGCTGCTGCGCGGGATGTCGACTATGTCGATGATGAAGTTGGCGTAGACTGCCTTGGGCTTGAACTGTTTTACGAGGCGGACGGCTGCTGAGGCGGTGCCGCCGGTGGCGAGGATGTCGTCGTGGACGAGCACTACGTCATCGGGGCCGAGGGCGTCGGTGTGCATCTCGATGGTGTCGATGCCGTATTCCTTGGAATAGAGCTCGCGGACGGTCTCGGCGGG
>JAGCFF010000181.1 GCA_017650285.1 Bacteroidales bacterium | reverse complement strand
TTCTCCCTGATCTCCGCACGGTCGGTCTCGGATGAATTCAGCAGCAGTATCAGATAGTCGCTGATCTGGCGCAGTCCGATGCCTTCGCTCAGGAAATGACGCTGTATGTGCGCAAGCTGCATCGCAAGTGCGAACTTGAAGTCTGGAACCCGGAAGCCTTCAGGAGCGAGCGGGCTGTCCTTGATTTCGCTTTCGAGAAAGCGCTGGAGGCGCCGGTTCGTGAAAACGTTGTAATTGCCCGAAGCCGGCCTGAAGTGAACCTCCACTGCGATGCCGTTTTCATTGACGGGCAGATGTATGTGATGATAGCTTGCAACCGCCTTGTCCGGGTCTGAGCTGGTCGAAACGGGAACGCTGTCTATGAGGCCTGTCCGCAGGAGCACCTGCGTCACATTCCTGCGTCCTCCGCTCACATAGATGTCGATGTCTCCGGGCTGGCGGGAAAGCGGATCGGGATAGAGCCTGGCGTTTGCCTGGCCTTTCAGGATCGCAGTGTGGCATCCTTCGTCTTCAAGAACCTTGGTCAGATGGGCCGAGTGGGAATTGAACAGGCGGTTGAGCCCCTGTATGTATTCAGCGTGGGACATCCATTGCAGAAGGATATCCACAGGAGGCCGGCTGTCAGCAGGAACGCGGCTGACGGCGTTGAAAAGGACGCCGACGAGCGACTGCTTCTGAGCAGTCTTGTACAGCTGTTGCCACTCCTCGGCTGAAGGCTGGCAGCCAAAATCATTTTCCAGCCCGAGCGATACCCGCAGCAACCTGAAAAATAACTTGTTCTCTTCCATCGGCCAGATGCTTGTAGACGGCACAAAGATAGTGAAAAGATTCTGTGCCCGCGCCTAATACTGGAGCAGCACGGCGTCGTGGTTCTTCTTCAGCTCAGAGCTGTTGTCGAAGACCATGGTGGGACCCTCTTCGGGATTGAAGGGTTCCCACTCCGGCAGCGACTTGCAGTTGGGGTCGCCGTTGCGGATGAAAGCCAGCCAGGCGTCGCTGACGACATCGGCCATCCTGTATGCTTCGGGGGTGCCGCCTGTCATCTCGCGCTGGTTTGCCACGTTGTTGAACATAAACGGAAGCTCCATTCCGTGGCAGGCTGCCAGTGCTCCGTCATTCACGTCGGATTTCCAGGCAAAGAGATATACGTAGGCGTTCGCTCCGCCCAGAGCCTGCTTGGCGGTGGCCTGCCTTATCACGTTTCCACGGGTGCGGAAGTCGGTGTTCACGAGTTCCTTGGGCTCCTGTCCGGGATATACGCTCTCGAAATCCCTGACGAACTGCTGGAAACGCTCTTCGCCCAGCCTGGGCACGAGCCTGGCCTTGACTTCATCCATAGAGATGGGAACATTGTTGGTGTAGCAGAACTCGTTGAGATTGGATCCTATCAGCATGGGAACGTCCCGGCTGCACTCTGCAGCGATGGGGTCGAAGGGGTGCTGAACCAGGTATTTCCCGTCGACGACAGGGGAGAAACCTCCACGGCCGACCTTGCGGGATGCACGGTTGCCGGCTGCTACCAGTTCGTCGTATGTGAACTTGCTCAGGTCTACGTCAGGTCCGGGCTTGAGCCCGAGCTCTTCTACCACTGCCAGTCCGAGGGCACGGCTCTGCTCGGGTTCCTGCTGACGGAGCGTCGAGCCGCTCTGGACGATAGCCCTGTGGAAGAGTCCCTTGGCGGAAGGCATAGCCATAAGGGTGGATGTCTTTCCACCGCCGCCGCTCTGTCCGCCGATAGTAACGCAGCCAGGGTCGCCGCCGAAACGGCTGATGTTGGAGTGGATCCACTCGAGTGCCTTGACGAGGTCCTGCTGGCCGAGGTTGACCGATTCTGAATACTTGCCGCCGAGTGCCGTGAGGTCTATATAACCGAGGATGTTCAGGCGGTGGTTGACGGTGACCACGACTATGTCACCCTTCTCGGCGAGGGCCCTTCCTTCCTGGGCGGGGAGGAAGATTGCCGAACCGTTGGCATATCCGCCGCCGTGGAACCATACGAACACAGGACGCTTCTTTCCGTCGAGCGCCGGTGTCCATATATTGAGCATCTGGCAGTCCTCAGAATTCAGTTCTTTCTTGAACTGGAAGCCGAAGTCGTAGTCGCTGGGCTGCCCGCCCCACATCATGTTCTGGCCCTGCATTGCCTGGGGACCGTAGACCTGGGTCTTGCGGACGCCTTCCCAGCTGTCGGGATCCTGCGGCGGCATGAAGCGCTCGGCCTTGGCATATGGAACGCCCTTGAAGGTGTAGATGCCGGCGTCATTATATCCGAGTATCTTTCCTGAACTTACCTGTACTATGCAGTCTTCGCCCGTGGTGACCGGACCGATGGCGGCACCCTGTTGATGACTCTTGCAGGCGCAGAGCAGCATTGCCGCTCCCGCAACGATGACCAGAAACTTTTTCATATATGGAGGAATTTGGGATTTCTGCTATGCAAGTTGCGAATAGTTTTTCTAATAACAAATGTTAAATTTGTAAAAGCCTAAAAAGAAACTATCCGATAACCTGATGAATCCTAAACTTATTGTTGCGACACTTGTCGTCTTGTCTTTATTTTCCTGCGGCCGTAAAGTCAATGACAGTGCAGACGCATCCTTCACGGACAGCGTGTCTGCCATACTGAAAGGCGGAAGCCTCGACCTCGATGCTTTCGAGTGGACCCGTGAGCCCGCCGGATACGAAATCAAGGGCGACACCCTCAGAATCACTACTGCACCCCACACCGACCTCTGGCAGCGCACCTACTATCATTTCAGGAACGACAACGCTCCTGTACTGCAGATCCGCACGGCTGAGAAGTTCTTCAGCTTTGTGGTCAAGACCGATTTCACCCAGAGCCATCACCGTTTCGACCAGTGCGGTATAGTGATGTATCTGGACAGCGACAACTGGCTCAAAGGCTCCGTAGAATATGAGAACGCCCAGTTCCAGCATCTGGGCAGCGTGGCAACCAACAACGGCTATTCCGACTGGGCGACGACAGCCATTCCTGCGGATGTGAAAACTATGTGGTACCGGTTCTCCCGCAGGGATGACGATTTCTGCATAGAATGCTCCAGCGACGGCGTCGAATTCAGCCAGATGCGCGTGTGCCATATGTATGCAGCGTCGGACGTGATAAGTTTCGGCGTCTATGCCTGCTCGCCTGAAGAATCCTCTTTCACTGCCGTGTTCACGGATATGAAGATCACCGAATGTATGTGGAAAGCCCACGACGGACAACAACCTGACAACGATTAAATAATCACGCTATGCGCAGATCCATATTGACAGCAACCCTGTGCATCCTGGCCCTGCAGATGGCCTCTGCCCAGGACAAGCCCTATCTCGAAGATCTTTCCTATTACCTCGAAAACCTTGCTGTCTTCGAGCAGAACCAGGAACCGGGCCGTGCATTCCACATACCCGCCCACAGCCTTTCCCTCAACGGAAAATGGAAATTCCAATACTTCGAGTCCCCGTACGACGTGCCGAAGGATTTCTTCAATCCTTCTTTCAACGACCGCAAGTGGCCGTATATCGAAGTGCCCTCGAACTGGGAGATGCAAGGTTTCGGACAGGCGGTGTTCCGCAATGTAAGCGCTCCGTTCACAGTGACGATGCCCGAATCCAGGCTGGCGCAGTACCGCCGCATACTGGAAGACCCCAATGCGACGGAGCAGCAGAAGAGGATGGCGACTATGCGTCTCGGCGGCGCTCCGAATCCCTTTGCAGTGCAGCTGCCGAAGGTACCGATGGATTTCAATCCTACCGGAGCATACCGCACTTCGTTCAACCTGCCGTCATCCTGGAAGGGCGAACAGGTCTTCCTTCGCTTCGAGAAGGTGGCATCCGGCTCGTTCGTCTGGGTGAACGGGAAACAGGTAGGTTACAACGAAGGCGCACAGGAACCCTCGGAATACAACATAACCCAATATCTTAAGCCGGGCAGGAACACTGTCGCCGTGCTGGTTGTCAAGTATAGCGACGGCTATTATCTCGAAGGCCAGGATTACTGGCGTCTGGCCGGAATCTTCGACGACGTGACGGTGCTCGCAGTTCCGGACACCCGCATCCGCGACTGGCAGGTGATCACTGATTTCGACGCCTCATACACAGACTCCGACCTGTCCGTAGCGATCGACCTGCAGTCATTTACCAAGCCGGCTTCGGGCTACAGCCTGACAGCCGAAGTCTCTGACGGTGGCAGGACCGTGACTTCGATGCAGGAGGGCGGCATCACTATCGCTCCCGGCTCGCAGCGTACGGTCCGACTCCAGGCAAAGGTCAGGGCCCCCAGGAAGTGGTCTTCCGAAACTCCTGACCTCTATGACCTGAAGATGACTCTCAAGGACGCTTCCGGCCGTGTGGTCGACGAAGTTACCAAGCGAATCGGCTTCAAGAAGACAGAGATCAAGGACGGAGTGTTCTATCTCAACGGCCAGCCGCTCAAGATAAGCGCCGTGAACTCGCATATGCAGCATCCGGTGCTGGGCCACGCAATGACCGAAGAGATTATCCGCAAGGATTTCGAGATACTCAAGCAGTTCAACTTCAACGCCGTCCGCACTTCGCACTATCCTCCTGTCAACGAATATCTCGACCTTGCCGACGAATACGGTCTGTTCATTGTCGACGAGACCGGAGACGAGGCTCACGCCACCGAGTATGTAAGCGATATGCCCGAATTCACCGAGATGTATCGCGAGAGGGTTCAAAGGATGGTCCTGCGCGACCGCAACCACGCCTGCGTAATCTTCTGGAGCGCGGGCAACGAGAGCGGCGAAGGGAGCAACATAACTGAAGTGGTGAAGGAAGGCAAGTCGCTCGACCCGACCAGGTTCTGGATGTACGGCGGCAATGCGGCCAAGCACCCTGCCGAAGACATAGTCGGCCCCCGTTATGCCTCACCTCTGGAGCACGAACTGGGCTATGGCCTCGACACCAAGGATATGCGTCCGTCATTTATGGATGAATACCTGTCCGTTGCCGGAAACGGCGGAGGCGGAGTGGATGATTACTGGGATGTTATATACGCTCATCCCAAGCTTATGGGCGGAGCCCTCTGGGATTATGTCAGCGTCGGACTCGAAGAGCCGGTGCGCGCCTTGAAAGACAAGTCTGGCAATAATGTTCCAGCCCATATCATGGGCCGTGCGCGCCTTGTGAAAGGCCCTACCGGCAAGGCCATCGATTTCAACAAGCAGGACCAGTGGGTCCAGGTCTACAGGGCCGACGCAGTGGAGATTTCCGGCGACAAGCTGACCCTTACTCTGGACATAATGCCGAGGTACTACAATGCCAGCGGCGGATATCTCATAACCAAGGGCAACAACCAGTTCGGCCTCAAGCAGCAAGGTGCTGACAAACTGGATTTCTACATAGACAACGGTGCACGCCAGGTGCTGACAGCCGACCTCCCTTCGGACTGGGAGGGCAAGTGGCATAACGTCACCGCTACATACGACGGTGCAGCGATGAAGATCTTCATCGACAGGCGTGAGGTCGCATCGATGCCGATGACCGGCTCGATAAGGAATCTTCCTCTCTCGCTCTGCATCGGCCGCAGCGAGGAGGCATTGGGACAGGATACCAACGTATATATCTGCGATGCACAGATCGACAACGTAGGAGTCTTTTCAGTGGCTCTGAGCCCTGCCGAACTCGACAGGACCAAGGCTGCCCTGTGGCTCGATTTCGAAGAGGAGAGCGAAGAAGGCACCTTCTGGACGTATGGCATCGGTGCCAGGACCTACGGATGTATCTGGCCTGACCGTACCGTCCAGCCTGAGATGTGGCAGCTGAAGAAGTCTACTCAGCCGCTCTCGTTCAAGCTTGTCGACGCCCGGAAGGGAACGGTCGAAGTGTGGAACCGCAACCATTTCCTCAATGCCTCATACTACAGGACATACTGGGCGTTGACAGCAGATGCAGATACCGTTGCCAAGGGCGTGATCGACCTTGACATCGCACCTCTCAGCCGTAAGGTTGTCAAAATCCCTCTGACCCGTCCCAACGCCATCCCCGGCAAGGAATACAGGCTGACCTTCAGCTCTGTGCTTGCCAAGGACGAGATATGGGCCCCGGCCGGTCACGAAGTGTCGTGGGACCAGTTCGACCTCGAGTCCTGGAATGTTCCCTCACAGCCCAGGCCCGCTCCTCAGGGAAAAATGAGGATGACCTCGGATGATAAATACGTTACAGTGTCTGGAGATGGCTTCCAATACCGTTTCAGCTCGGCTTCGGGTGCTCTTGTGTCAGCCGTGGTCGACGGCAAGGAAATGCTCAGGGAACCTCTCCGCCTCAACGTATGGAGGGCTCCGCTGGCCAACGAGCTTGACGGATGGAACGGCCGCAGTTCAGGCAATGCAAGAGTCTCTGGCTACGGCTCGATAGGCCACAGTATGGTGCTGGCGGCTCATTACTATTCTGCAGGTCTTGACCGTCTGGCATTCGTGCCCGTCCACGTACAGGCAAGGGAGGCCGGTGACGACGTCATCATAGACGTCAGGGACCTCGCGCTGTTCGGTGCTGGAACCGGCCGCTACACCCAGCTGGATGCCTATATCAGCGGTATGGCTTTCGACGGTTTCGATGAGGTGTACAGCTGGATGGTGTCGCCTGACGGTACGCTGACACTTAAGCACAAGGTCAACCCCCAGGGCCAGATGCCCCAGTGGCTGCCGCGTCTCGGACTCACCACGAGCCTCGACAAGTCGCTGACCAGGATCGAATGGTACGGCAGGGGACCGCAGGCTTCGTATCCCGACCGCAAGTCAGGCTACAGGATGGGCATCTGGAAGACCGATGTCGCCGATATGTACGAGCCTTACCTGATTCCGCAGGACTATGGCCTCAGGACGGACAACCGCTGGCTGAGGATTACTGACGGATCAGGCACCGGACTGGAGTTCTCGATGGACGAGCCGTTTGCCTTCAACGCATACGACTGCACCACCGACAACCTCACCAAGGCCGTCTACCAGTACCAGCTGGAAAGGGGAGGCGACATAACCCTGAACCTGGACTATGCCACCTCCGGAGTGGGATGTACCGCACGCGGCATCTTCGACGCCTACCGCGCATATCCTGCCGGCTATACCCGCACAGTCACCATACGTCCTTTGAAGAAATAATTACTAAAACCAACGATATGTCAAAATCAATTTTCAGGCGGATATTGTACTCCGCAATGGTCATCGGCCTTTTCGCCGTACTGCCGGGATGCTCACAGAAGAATCTCAAACCCTGGACGAAAGGAGGTTTCGAGACCCACAAGTACCGCAACGTTTTCGCTGAGATGGGATATTCCAAGAAGGAAATCGACGCCAAACTCGAGAGTATCTTCCAGGAGGTTTACTATGGTCCCAACAAAGTATATTTCGAAGTCGGCGACGATATGGCCTATATGTCGGACATCAAGAACTACGATGCTCGCACCGAAGGTATGTCCTACGGAATGATGGTGGCAGTGCAGCTCGACAAGAAGAATGAATTCGACCGCCTGTTCAGATGGGCCAAGAAATATATGCAGTACCAGGACGGCCCGATGAAAGGCTACTTCGCCTGGAGCCTCAATCCCGACGGAACCATCCGTGGCCGCGGTCCGGCTTCCGACGGCGAGCTCTATTTCATCACCGCGCTGATCTTCGCCTCGAACCGCTGGGGCAACGGCGGCGACATCAACTATCTGGCCGAGGCACAGTTCATCCTCAACTCTTCGTGGGAAAAGGACGGTTCTGAAGGTATCTATCCTTTCATCGACAAGGAGCGTCACCTGATCAACTTCACTCCTGACGGAAGAGGCCCGGGATACACAGACCCTTCATACCACATTCCTGCTTTCTATGAAGTCTGGGCACGCTGGGCAGACGATGGCCGTGCAGACTTCTACCGCGAGTGCGCCAAGGCAAGCCGTGAGTACCTGCACAAGACCATCGACCAGAACACCGGTCTGAACCCCGACACCAACAATTTCGACGGCTCATACATCCAGCAGCCTTCATTCTTCGGCCGCACTTCCAAGCCGGCTTTCCGTTTCGACTCCTGGCGCGTGCCGATGAACATAGCCCTCGACTACTCCTGGGCCTGCGCCGACAGGGAATGGCAGACCTGGTATGCCAACACCATCCAGGACTTCTTCTATTCCAAGGGAATCGACACGTTCGCCGACCAGTACAATGTGGACGGCACCGAGGTCGAGTATCCTATGTCTGCCGGAATGGGTGCTCTCCGTGGCACCGGTACCCGTCACTCAGTCGGCCTGGTATCGACTCTTGCCGCAGCAACCCTTGCGGCTGACCACGAGATTGCCCGCGAGTTCGCGCAGCGCCTCTGGGACAGCGAGAATAAGCCCTACGAGGACGGCTATTTCGACGCTTACTACGACGGACTTCTGCGTCTCTTCGCATTTATGCACCTCAGCGGCCATTACCGCGTAATAGAACCCAGATAGACGGTTCCAGTCAGAAAAGAAGAGGCCCCGGAGTCGCGATGACCCGGGGCCTTTTCTCATAGGGAACCGTCAGTTGTCAATGTGTCCTGACCTTCAGGAACCTGACGTTTCCTGACAGGGCCTTGATGGATCCTGACGATCCTGCGGGAACATATCCTACGGCAGGAGCGGGAAGCTCTACGGTGACTCCGTCGACGGTGACTTCTGCCGTGCCTTCGAGGACTACATAGGCGAGCTGGCGACCGTCAGCGGGATCTCTCTTGGTACGTCCCTTCTTTATGCGCAAAGACTGGATGTTGAGTCCGCCGAGGGTCTGGCTGGGCTTGAGATACCAGAAACTCTTCTTCTTGCTGAAAGGTACATAGCAGTCTTTTGACGTGTAATCGGTCTTGAAATACGGAGGAGTGAAGCCAAGTCCGCCAGGAGTCTCGAGAGTGAACATCATATATGAGGCAGGCTGGTCGGCAGAAGTCCTGCGCAGGGCGTGGGACGATTCGCCGGGGCACATAAAGCCGTCGCCAGGATGGAGAAGGGTTTCTTCTCCGTTCATGTAGCAGTTAACGTCACCTTCCAGAATGAGGAAGTACTCGTGGTGGTCGTGCTGATGGGGATCGTGTGAGGCCATCACCTTGTTGAGCTCGGAAACCTTGATGTTAAGGGTGTCTGCCACTTCGGTAGGGATGTACCAGTATGACCATCCGTTGCCGTTGGGTATGACGTCATATTTCGAGAACACTTTGAAATACGGGGCTTTCTGCTTGAGGGCGCGCAGGTTGTAGTTGTCCTTGCCGGTCGGAAGCGCGTTCCTGTTGAGGAAAAGGTAGGTGGTGTTGAGCGCGATGAAGTCCCGCGACATATACCAGGTGCCGTTGTACTGGCCGCTCTCTCCCCAGGAGTTCTTCACCATATAGTAGGGCTTGCCCTTCTCGTCCACGGCCTTGCCGTAGATCAGCATCACGTGGTCGTAGGTGAACTTCCAGCTGTCCCACTGGTCCTGCCTCATCTGCTGGGTGGGAACCACTCCGTCGGGCAGCATGGCCAGGCCTGTGCGGGTGAAGTCTCCGGTCACGTCGCCGCCCCAGGCAACGGTATATCCTTCGTCAAGGGCATAGTCCAGCACGTCCATAAGCTGTTCGAGAGGAATATTGTAGCTGGATTTGAGCCTCCACTTGTAGGGGGCTTCGATGACGAACCAGTCGTTGAAGGGATGATGGGTGTAGCTCGTCAGGCTGACGTATTCGTCAAAGTCGAGGCCGAGGCTGGCTGCGAAATTCTTGGGAGTGTATCTCTTGCCTTCATATTCAAACCACCTGGGGCAGGCGCCGACGTAGCGGTCGATGAGGGCCTGGACCTTGTTCTTCCAGTCCGGTTCGGGCTCGGCGGCATCCTTCTTCACTACGCTGCTCACCAGCTTTTCCAGTTCCGGGAAGAACACTTTGAAATTGGCCAGCGAATCGCCCGTCAATGAGCCGGGAGCCGGCATTGCATCTTCGGGACAGATGCCGTAGTTCTTGATGACCTCGATCACGTCGTCGGCCGAGCCGCCTTCGGAAATCTGGCTGTAACCGTGCATACGGACGTAATGTGTAGCATTGTCCATATAGTCCTTGTTGACCACGAACATCTCGCAGAGGTCATAGGACTTTCCTGTCTTGCGAAGGATCTCGCTCTCCAGGAATCCGAGGGTGCCGAAGTCCCAGCAAGTGCCGCTGCGATGTTGGTTCTTCACACTCGTAATGGGCAGCTCCATCACTGTCGTGAACGATTTGGAAGCATTGGATGCAAGTGCGCCTTGCTGTAAGTTTTCCTGTGCCGATGCAATGGTTGCAAGCAACACAAATGTGATGATTGACAGATAGTTTTTCATAGCACTGCAATTTAGTCAATATAAGTCTGAGAACCTTGCATTTTTTCTAATTTTGTAGAAATGACCAAACTCAAGACCTTATGAAACTCCGCAATATAATCCTGCTTTCGGCGGTTGTCCTTATGGCAGCCTCTGCCTGCGCACCGTCAGACCCTCTGATAGTCCGTACGAAATCGGGCCTCGTCAAAGGCGTGGAAGAAGAAGGCACCCTTGCCTTCAAGGGCATCCCGTACGCCACCGTGGAGCGCTTTATGCCGCCCAAGCCGGTTGCAAAATGGGACAGCGTGATGGTCTGCGACCATTTCGGGCCGCAGGTGATGCAGGGCAATGGATTGAGGGAGATGCCCGAGAGCGTAATGTCCGAGAAAAACTCCTGCGTGCTTAACGTTTGGACCACCGACACGAAGGCTTCCAAGCCGGTGATGCTGTGGATCCACGGCGGTGGTTTCGACTCGGGCTCCGCAGCCGGCAACCCGGGTATGGGGCTGGCAAAGCAGGATGTCGTGGTGGTGAGCCTCAACCACCGTCTCAACATCCTCGGCTTCCTCGACCTGTCGAGCTTCGGTGAGAAGTACAGATATTCCGGTATGGTAGGTATGCTCGACATCGTGCAGGCCCTGGAGTGGATAAGGGACAATATCAAGGCCTTCGGCGGCGATCCGTCAAACGTAACCATCTTCGGTGAGTCCGGAGGCGGAGGAAAGGTCGGCACACTGATGTGCATGCCCTCGGCAAAAGGTCTTTTCCACAAGGCTATAATAATGAGCGGCACCATACTCAACGTCAATACCAAGGCTATGACAGAGGAACTTGGCCGGGCCGTGGTGGAGCAGCTCGGCATCGGTCCCGACGAGCTTGACAGGCTGGCTGACGTGCCCTATGCCGAACTGGTTGCGGCAGGCCAGAGGGCGATGGCGGCAAGCATTGGAACCCGCACTCCCGGCACTCCGATGATGTGGGGCTTCGGTCCTGCACCTGACGGGGAAGTGATGCTCCAGCAGCCTTTCCAGCCCGGATTCGCTGATATATCATCCGATGTCCCGCTGATGATAGGAACTACTTTCAACGAACTGCAGCGTCGGGTTTACGGCACGCCGCTGACTCTCGACGAAGCGAAGGAGCAGCTGAAAGCGACATTCGGAGACAGGGTGGACGAGTACGTGGCGGCATTTGCCGAGGCCTGGCCTGACTATACTCCGCAGGACCTGCTGTCCATCGATATGATGTTCCGTCCCAAGACCCTCATCACCGCTGACGCTGTCGCAACGACACGCAAGGCCCCGACCTGGATGTATATGTTCACCTGGCGTTCACCGGCAGACAAGGGTTCCGTCCACGGCTACGAACTGAACTTCTGTTTCAACACTCCGAACCTTCACGGCAGGGTGCTTCCAGAGCCGACCGACAAGGATTGGGAACTGGCTGCGAATATGAGCCGCAGCTGGGCCAACTTCGCAGCTACCGGCGACCCGAACGTAAAAGGCCTGCCGGAATGGCAGGCCTATACTCCTGAGAACGGTGAATGCTTCATCTTCGACTACGAATGCGGCGTAAGACGCAATTTCGACCGTCCTCTGCAGAAAATCCTCAATGACTGCTGCTTCCGCCAGCTCGACGAGTTCCGCGCGAGCCATTAGGATTCACAGGATCAATTCAGTTCGTAGACAGTCACATCCTTTACTGTTACCCGGCATCCGTCTGCGCGGATTCCGAACTGGTTGTATACTTCAGTCGGGAATACGCAGTTTGTGAAAACCATATCGCCGTCGTTGATGAAGAGCTCTGTCGAGAGCTTGTCGACGAACAGCTGGCATTTGTATTCGCGGCGCGGGTTAAGGTCGACGACGACAGGCTTGGCTGCGAACGAGGGATGGAAATCTACAAGTCCGCTCTTGCTGCGGTCCAGGCTGAGCTTCCTGTTGCGGAGGTCGAACTTCCATACAGTCTCTTCACCCTTGCCGTTGGCAAGACGGAAGTCGAACGATCCGTTGGCGTCAGGCACGACGGTGAAGTCTATTTCCCAGGCGCCCTTGTTGGATGCAAGGATCTGGGCGATGTCATAGGAAGCGGCGGCTGAAGTGCCTTCTACAGCCCTTGGCGATTTACGGGCAGCATATACCTCCCGAGAAGGCACGCTGGCGAGGATCGTATGGCGGCCGTTGCTCTTGAGCGACAGGTCGCGGGGCAGCGTCATGGAGTTGCGGAAGGCTAGGGTGGGAGTGGAACCTGTGTACACCCAGTTGCTCATCCAGCCCATGAATACTCTTCGGCCGTCCGGGGCGTCGGCGAATGTCACGCCGGCGTAATTGTCCACTCCTGAGTCAACCCAGAGCGGATAAGGAAGATTGTCAGCCTTGAAGCGCTTGCCGTCGAACTGGCCTATGAAATACTGGGTGATGCTGCCGCCGTTGGGGCCGCCCGGATTGATGCTCACGAAGAGCACCCATTTCTCCTGTCCGCCATAGTTGAACTTCATCAGGTCGGGGCATTCCCAGACTCCGTCGTGAGAGCCGTAGCCGGTGCCGAAATCGCTGAGGAAATACCATTCCTTGAGATCCTTGGATCCGTAGAAACGGATGACCTGCCCGCACGCCAGGGCCATCACCCACTGGTCGCCGATGCGGTTGACCTTGGGGTCGCGGAAGTCGCGCTGGTCGGGGTCCGAGAGGACGGGATTGCCCTGGTACTTGGTGAAGTTGTAGCCTCCGTCGTTGGACCAGGCTATGCTCTGTCGCTGGCCCTGTCCGGCCGATGTGTATATGGCCACGACGGCATCCTTGCCGAACCCGGCCGTGTTGTCGTGGTCGACCACTGCGCTGCCGGAGAAGATGGAACCCAGTTCATCCGGGGCTATGATGGCAGGCTTGTCGCTCCAGTGGATGAGATCCTTCGAGACAGTCAGTCCCCAGTGCATATTTCCGTGGGATGTGCCGTAAGGATTGTATTGCAGCGCAAGATGCCATTCCCCGTTGACGTACACCATACCGTTGGGGTCGTTCGTCCATCCGAATTCAGGTGAGAAATGCACCAGCGGGCGGTAAGTTTCCTCACGTTCGTTGCCTGTCTCATCAGAAGTCCTGATGGCTCCGAACACCGCGTCTGACGACTTGATTCCGGTCAGCTTGACCGTTACGTCCTTTCCTGCATATCTCTCGACGTTGACGGGGATGTAGTAGTCGATCTGTCCGGAAGCCGGGCGGGCGCTCTGGGTGTTGCCGAGAATGTTCTCGCCGTCAACTTCCACTGAAAGGCGCGAGTTCACTCCGGAATTGGATGCCGGGATGAGGATGTATTTCCTGTCGGCCTTGAGGGTCACCGCATATTCGTCCCAGTAGTTGCTGAGTCTCTTGCGTCCCTGCGTGATCTGGTCGACCAGAATGTAACCTCTGGGCATCCGTCGGCTGCCGAAGCTGCGTGCCGGGGGTACTTCGATCCTTATGGAAGCCTGCTTGCCTGCGAGGTCGCTGACATCCCAGGACATCCATTCCAGCACCTCAGGCGTATCGCTGACCGAGGTGGCAGTACGGACTTCCTTCCCGTCCACGATGAGCCTTACCGAGGCTCCTCCGTTGGATTTGGGTCCGCCCAGAAGCAGGTTGATGTAAGGCTGTGATATCGTAAAGGGAGCCGAGGTGAGAATGCCGATGACGGCATCGTCGTCCGTGCTTCTCAAGTATGACTTGCCGATATATCCGGAAGCGTCGCCGCCGCTTGTGGTGCCGGAAAAGGCTTCGCCCTGTGCAGTCCAGCTGTCAAGGCCGTGCTCGAAGTCTTCGATGACCTTGTCGGTGCAGGAGACGGCGAGAACAGCACAAAGCCCTGCGATTAATCTAAGCGCTTTCATTGGTCTTCATCGATAAGGTCAGTTCTTCTGTATCTTCTGTCCGATGAGGAAGCATACTGCTGCGACTGCCATACCGTTGATGGCAGGGAAGCCCCACTTCACAAGGTTGGCCACGACGGCGCCGATCACCACGCCGGCGATGGCGAACCAGTCTACCTTCTTGTCCTTGAGGGTGCCTTCAGCATATGCCTTGCGGTTCATGAAGTAGTGGAGGATGAGGATGATGCCGACCGGAGGAAGAGTGCAGTTGAGCACGTTGAGCCAGTCGCAGAAGTTCCAGTAGAGCCATACGGCTGCAACTGTGCCGATGATGCCGGAGATGATGACCATAGTCTTCTTCGAGAGGCCGAAGATGTTGGACAGGCCGAGGCCGCCGGTGTAGAGGGCGTTGTCGTTGGTGGTCCAGATATTGAGGCCGAGAACCAGAACTGCGAGGTAGAACAGGTTAAGGTTGAGCATTACCTCGAAGATGTCGTTACCGCCTGCGTAGATGCTGGAAACCGCACCGAAGAGGAACATCAGCGAGTTGCCGATGAAGAAGGCGACAACTGTGGTCCAGAGGCCGACCTTTGCGTTTTTGGCGAAGCGCGTGAAGTTCGGCGTCGCCGTACCTCCCGAGACGAAGCTGCCGACCACGAGGCCCGCACCTGCGATGACACCGAGATCCTTGGTGCCCTGGGCGAACTGCTCCACGAGGCCCATATCGCCGCGGCGGACGGCAAGGATCATTGCGAGAGTGCCGAGGATGGCCACTGCAGGAACGGCGATGTAGCTGATGATGGTAAGGCTCTTGATTCCGAAATAGGCGCTGGCCGTCATCAGGATGCCGGCGATTGCAACGAGGATGTAACCTTGCCAGGGCATATGGTCAGGTGTCACGTCGAGACCCATAAGTTCCTTGGCAACCGGGATGGCGAACATCGCCAGTCCGACGCCGAACCAGCCTATCTGCGTGAAACTGATCATCGCGCTGGGCAGATAGCTGCCCTTGCTGCCGAAGCTGCGGCGGGCGAGCATATCGAGCGAGAGTCCGCTCTCGGCTCCGATGAAACCGAGGGAACCGGTGTACGCGGCAAGGATCAGACCTCCAAGGATGAGGGCCCAGAGGAAGCCCCACCAGTCGAGACCGGCTGCAAGCTGCTGGCCGACCCACATACTGGCTGAGAAGAAGGTGAAGCCGAGCATCACCATGAACATGCTCAGGTTCGATTTCCGTCCGGCACGGTCCACCGCCCGGTCGGTGTAGTCCACGTCATTCTTTTTCATATTCAAGTTTTAGTTTGTTGATCGATGTGATGCGGCGTTCCGCCAGGGCGCGAAGGTCCACTTCCCGCTGAAGCAGTGCCTGCTCGTCGGCCCATAGCGGCCCAAGGCCGTCCAGTCCGCGGAGATGGGTGATGTCAAGCCAGTCTTCGAATTCCACCTGTCCGGCATAGCCGAGCTTTTCTTCCATCAGTTCCCTGGCATTGATGATGTCGGCCCTGGCGAGTATCCCTTCCCAATATTCGAGGACCTCCTCGAAGTGGAGGGGGATCTCGTAGCGCCTAGCGCCGCCGTCGTAGATGATGCACTTTTCCAGCAGGGCGTCGGGATGGTCTACGATGAAGCGGCGGAACTCCGGTGTTATGACGCCTCCCTTCCATCCGAAGTCGATGTTCGGAACGTTGATTCCGCTGACACCTTTGTCCTCATAGACGGTGAAGGCTCCTTCGAAGAATATGCAGTCTATGCCTTCGAAACCTGGGTAGAGGGCCGAGAGCTGCTCGGCCATAGACTCGATGAGCCTGAAGGCACGGGTGCCTCCGATGGTGAAGAAGACAATGCGGCGGATGCTGCCGCCGGCCTCGCTGAACCTCTTCAGCAGATGGTCGAAGCAGTAGCGGAAAGTATCTCCGGTGGCCAGGATGTCTCCAATGGCCAGCACGCAGTTGCGTGAAGGGCGTATCTTGTCATATTTGATTTCAAGCCCCTTGATGACGTGGTTCTCTATTACTCGTTCGCACGAGACGAAGTTGATCTCGCGTACGCGCATTCCGCAGCGTGCGGCCGCTTCTTCAAGAGGGTAGTTAAGCCCGCCCCTCAGTATTGTGAACAGGTCGAGGTCCTCGCTCAGGCCGTTGGAACGAAGGTAACTGAGGGTGTCCACCATCTCGTCGAGAAGCGCGGTATAGCAGTGGAAGCCGATGACTTTCGGAAATGCTTCAAGAGAGCGGCTGCCGGGGCCGCTGACCAGGTAATAGCGGTTATGCAGATGCGGAACGAAAAGCTCATACAAGCTTGTGCTGCCGGGAATCTCGACCGGCCGCAGGCTTGCTCCATCCAAAGTAGAAAACATTATATCCCGATTAGAATTAACCGGGATATAAAGTTATAAAAGGCTTGTAATTATCTGTAGCATACGGGACAATAGATATCACCAAGATATCCACATTGCCCGAAACTCAGCGCTTGTTATTTCAGCAGTTTGATGAAATAGCCTCCCACGACGCTCCTGGCCTTGAAACCGCGGTAGTTGGGTTTGTCGGTATATACCCAGTCAGACATCGGCACGCGGTCTATGGTCTCGTTCATGAAGCTCCACACAGGGTCGATGAAGGTCTCGAAGGTGGCCTTGTCCTGAGCCATCGTCGCGGTCCACATTATCCAGTCGGTCTTGGTGTAGGTCTCGCGGTTGTCGAGCGGCAGGCCATACTTGTTGAAGCGTGAAGGATAGTAGGCGATCTCCTTGGCGGCGATTTCCTTCGGGAAGATGCCGAGGCCGAGAAGCTCGTCCCACACCAGGTTGTACTTCTGGCTCCAGGTTCCGGGCTTGTCGAAGGTCAGGCGGTAGTGGTCGCCGTCGTCGGCGATCTTCATCCACTCGGCAGCCATCTGGCGGGCGGCTGCGGTGTATTCTTCGGCAATGTCCTTCTTGCCCAGCAGGCCGGCCATATAGCCGTATGATGCTACGCCGAGGATGGCCTTGATGGAGAGGTTGGCATTGTGGGCGAAGTGACCTGCGAAGTCGTCGGTGCAGAGCTGGTTCTCCGGGTCGAGTCCGAACTCCCTGAGGTAGTTGGCCCAGGTGGTCAGCGTCTCCCAGTGAAGGGCGGCATATTCGGTGGAGCCTTCATATTTGCAGATTGCTGCGGTGGCGGTAATCATATTGCCGGCTTCCTCCACAGGCATATCGCCGCCGTAGGTCTGGCCGTTGGCCAGGGGATAGGTTCCGACGTCGTGCGCAGGGAAAGGCTTGGTCCAGCGGCCGCTCTCCGAGTAGTAGTAGATATGGTTCAGGAGATACTCCACGAACTTCGGATTGTAGCGGAGGAAAACAGGAATGGACGGATAGGTCACGTCCACGGTGCCGATCGAGCCGTTGGAGTTGTTTTCCTTTGAAAGCCAGAGAAGGTATCCGCCGGGAGCCTGGACAAGTTTGTGGGCGTGGAGGCTCTGGCGGTATGCTAAAGCGCAGAGTTCGGCATATTTGCGGCCGCCGGCCTTTTCGGCTTCAGCCATAAGGCTGCGGTCGAATGCATCGCAGCGTTTCATCAGCGAAGCGTAGTCGCGTTCGGCTGCGGCAAACATATCGTAGATGGTCTTGTCTGCATTCCTGTTCCAGTAAGGCCTCAGGTTCTCACCGAAGTACTGGATGGAATATACGTCGTCGTAGCCTATCAGCACGTGGCCTTCCTTGCCGTCCGCGAGACTCTGCACTATTGCCATGCGTCCTTCGTTGTCGTCTCCTTTTGTAACATTGAGGTTACTGCCGTCCACAAAGGCCTGGCGGAGCTGTTTTCCGGTTCCGATGCCTGCTTTCCCTTCGGTGGCGCTGAGATAGAACCAGCCCCAGTCTATACGCAGGTCGTCACCCTTCTTGGCAAGGATGTTCTGGGAAGTGCTGCCTGTCTTGAGCCAGATGCGGCCGTCCTTTTCGAAGGCTTCCGAGTGTGAAGACTGCCAGGGATTGTCGAGTGCCCAGCGGGGTGATGCCTCCAGGTAGAGTTCGAGGTCGTGCTTGTTGCCGTCCTTTGAGGTTGCCTTGTAGCTGATGTAGTTCACGGGGCGTGACATCAGCTCCAGGTCTTCGAGGAGGAGAGGGGCAGTGAAGGTGAGTTCCAGTTCAACGGGACCGCATTTGAAGGCGTAGCGGGTCTGGGTGGCCTGCACGTCGGCATAGAGCTGCTCTGCGGCGTTCTCCAGTATCGTGTGGGGATCGTTCTGCAGCATAAGGCCCATATCGAGATATGCCAGTCCGCCTGTGTTGATGCAGTATGCGGCAAGGACGTTCTTGCCTTCGCGCACCACGCCGTCAGGAATCTGTACGAAATCGTTGGTATGGCACTCGTGTCCGGTGTTGAGCACCTCGACGCCGTTTATGTAGAAGATGGCGTCATCGTCGTTGCTGTATGCGAGATAAACGTGCTTGCCTTCGAGCTTTTCGGTGACCTCGACCTCGCGGCGCAGCCATATCTTCTCGGTCAGCCACAGGGTCTTAGATGTGGGATTCTCCTCGGTTCCGAAGCCGGCCAGGCCTTCTTTCCATCCGCGGGGGTTATAGTTCTCTGCAAACCAGTCCCCTTGAGGTGCCGAGAAAGTGTAGAAGCCTTTCCAGGGTTGTTCGGTGGCAAGGGGTGAAAGGGCGCTGAGTTCCACCTCTTCCTTGCCCATGAAGCGGTACACCGTACCGTCGACCTTGAGCGCGCCGATAAGCGGGAACTCGGCTCCGGTCCAGTGCTTCACCGGGCCGTCATAGAGATGGTCATACATACTCCAGGCGCTTGTGTAGGGGTCGATCGAAACAAGGGGATAAGCCGGAGCGCGGAGTGAGTTGTGCTCGCGGGGTGCAGGGGCGCAGGATGCCAGCAATGCCAGGGCTGCCAGCGCTGCGGTAAAGAATTTATTCATAGCGGTTCGGTTGATTGATTTTCTTAGTCTTCTACTATAAGGTATTTGCGAAGGAGTCCGATCTCCTCCATAGTGAGCGGAGCGACCTTGTCTGAATGGCGGGTGGTCGCCCATCTGACTGCAAGTTCGTGGATGTCCGACACTTCAGGATAACCGAAGTTGCGCAGCCTGGTGACGGTTTCGTAGAGGATGTGAGTCTCTTGCTCCGTGGCCCTGAAGTTTCTCAGGCGGGTGTTCATCCCGTCGAATGTAGTCAGCTCATAGTCCTTCGACATATCGTTCTCCGACACTCCCAGCAGGGCTTCGATGAGGAAGGCCAGGGTTCCGGTGCGGTCGGCGCCTCCGGCACAGTGGAAATAGACGGCACGGCCTTCACCAAGCCAGCCGATGATGGAGCGGATGGCCTGCTGGTAGAGCTCTTCGGTGTTGCCGGTGCCCCTTCCGAGGTTCTTCTCCACGGGGAGTTTGAGGTACTCGGCCCCTTCGATCACGGGACCCGCGTCGGCTTCACTGTCCTTGATGCCGCGAAGGTCCAGGTCCACGGAAATGCCGAGCTGGTTGAGGAAGATTTCCTTGCCGCTCTCGGGCATACGTGACGACAGTCTTGCGCCGCGGTAGAGCTTGCCATAGGCAATGTGTCCTCCGTCGGCCTTCCAGCCTCCGAGGTCGCGCATATTGGCGGTGACTCCGTTGATCATACGCAGCGGCCCGACAGGCATCACGCTGCCTCTCTTGACAGTCTTGCCGTCAGTTCCCAGCACCCTGTAGTAATAGGTCACGTCGGGGATGAGATTGTAGATTTCGGCAGGCGATTCAGAGCACTGCACTTCGAAGGTATCGCTGAAACGTGGCGAAGTGGAGAGTATTATCCTGGATGCTGGCTTGCCCTGCCACGAAACCTTCACGGGGAGGGGCCTGTCGTTAGCACCGTAGTCGTGTTTATAGTCCCTGGCGAATGAGACGGTATAGGAAGTATCTGTATAATTGACTTCTTCCAGGAACTTCCTGGCTCCGGCATTCTCGATATCGTTCTTTTCGACGGCAGCCTCCTTCGCAGGGCGGACTGCTCCGCAGGAAACCGAGAGGGCGGCGAAGGCCGAAAGGACTGTCAGCAGCAGAATTCTTCTCATAATAATCGTGTTATGTGCGAAAAAAACTTTGTAAATTTACTTAAAAATCCAACAACAAAACTATGAAAAAGATTATCATTCTGGCAGTCTTCACCTTGTTTGCGGCCGGACTGCTCAATGCCCAGACGCTGGGCAAAGATGCGCGCTACTGCAATCCCCTTCCTATGGAAATAGGGCAGGGCAGTGCCTCTGGAGATGTGAGCGTCTTCAAATGGGAAGGAAAATACTATATGTTCTGCACCGGTGGCGGTGCGTGGGTTTCTTCGGATATGCTCAACTGGGAATACCACTATGTGGCAGGAGTCCCGGTCGCTCCCGATGTATGCCCCTACAACGGCAAGTTCTATATGACAGGCAACAGCAGTAACGTCTGGGTTGCCGACAACCCTCTCGGACCCTACGAGGTCCTTGGACAGTGGAAAGGCACGCCCGACCGCGAGCACGGCTGGAGCCAGGGCTTCGACCCGCATATCTATGTCGACGAGGACAACCAGCCCTATCTGTTCTGGCCCGGAATGGCCATCAGCGGTATCTATTCAGTCAAGCTCGACCCGAACGACCTCACTCAGTTCGTGGGCCCTGTTACGCATCATTTCAGCTTCAATCCCGACCATATCTGGGAGCGCCAGGGCGAGATGAACGAGTTCCCCGATGTAGCCTGGATCGAAGGTCCGTGGATCTACAAGCACGACGGGACATACTACCTCCAGTATTCTGCTTCCGGAACCCAGTGGAGGACTTACGCCGAGGGTTACTACAAGTCGAAGAATGTTCAGGGACCTTACGAGTATGCCTCGAACAACCCTCTGCTCCGCCGTACTGACGGTATCGTCACCGGCCCTGCACACGGAAGTATGGTGACCGGCCCTGACGGCAACATCTGGCAGTTCTACACTATCGTACTCCGCAGCGGCGGACGCCGTATCGGCATGGACCGCGTGACTGTCGACAAGGACGGGAATCTGGTCTGCAATGTCACCGATACTCCCCAGTGGGCGCCCGGCGTGGTTTCAGACCCCACCAAAGGCGATCCCGGCTCACTCATCGTGTCAGTCGGCAAGACTTCTATGAGTACCGGCCAGGGATTCCCCGGAGCCGCAAGGGTTGCATCGAGTTCAAAGCCCGGAAGGGGACCTGAATACGCTCTCGACAATTCGACTGCAACCTGGTGGGAGCCTGCTGATGACGATGCCAATCCCACCCTCACCATCAGCCTTTCTCCGGCTGTGGACCGCGACCGTGTCCAGACTTTCAGGATTGACGGCTCCCGTCTGCTGTTCGGCGGTTCAGGAAGAGGCTTCTCCGGTTCTGCAGGACTTCCTGTCTTCAAATACAGGATTGAGGTTTCAATGGACGGCCAGAACTATACCACCGTCCTCGACCGTTCCGGCAACAGCGTTCCGCGTAACGTCCTGTTCGACGAGATTCCTCCCGTCGAGTGCCGTTTTGTACGTCTGACTATGCTTGACTGGCCTAAGAACAGCCCGCTGAGCATCCTCGACTTCTCAGTATTCGGAAAGGCTACCGGTTACTCACCGTCACAGATCCCTGTTCCGACTCCGAAGAAGATGAATTGACAAACTGCAGTTTCTAGAGACTCTTTGGACTGTATACTGCATCCCACCAGGACGGATCGTCCTGAAGCCATTTGGCAAACCAGGCCCAGATAGTCTCCTGCCATTCAAGGCGCTTCTGATAATCAAGGATGTGGTGGTTCTGGTCGGTGACGGCCACGAATGCCACTTCCTTGCCCAGAAGCTTGAGCGCCGTGAACAGCTGTACGCTCTCGTTGAACGGGACGTTGGTGTCAGCGTCGCCGTGGACCAGCAGCAGGGGAGTGTTTATCTTGTCTGCCCGGTAAAGAGGGCTCTGGTCGACATAGAGTTCCCTGTCGGACCAGGGATAACTGTTGGCCATCGAGACTTCGCTGTAAGAGTATCCCCAGTATCCGAATCCCCAGTAGCTTGAGTGGCCGCTGATTCCGGCGTGTGAAACAGAGCAGGCGAAGATGTCGGTCACGGTAGGAAGGTATTCAGACATAAATCCGCCGTAGGATGCTCCGATACAGCCGATCTTCTGCTCGTTCACAAACGGATGCTCCTTGCAGAACTGCTTCGTGCCTTCGATGATATCCTGAGCCGGACCGTCACCTGCGGTATTCACG